>JBDTIO010000001.1:0-6458 GCA_039936375.1 Caldimonas sp.
CGAGGTCATGCAGGCCTTCCTCGAGCGCATCGAGGCCGTCAACCTGAAGCACAACGCGATCGTCAGCCTGCGCGACGGCGACGAGCTGCTGCAGGAGGCCGAGCGTTGCGACATGGAGCTCGTGCGCAACAGCATCGACGACGAGCCACGGTCGTTCCTGTTCGGCCTGCCGCAGGCCATCAAGGACGTCGTGCCGACGGCGGGCATCCGCACGACCTTCGGCTCGCCGATCATGAAGGACTTCGTGCCGATGGCCGACGCACTGATGGTGCAGCGCATGCGGGCGGCCGGCTGCATCGTCATCGGCAAGACCAACACGCCGGAGTTCGGCCTGGGCTCGCACACCTTCAACGAAGTGTTCGGTGCGACCCGCAACGCCTTCGATGCGACGAAATCGGCCGGCGGCAGCAGCGGCGGCGCAGCAGTGGCGCTGGCCCTACGCATGCTGCCTGTAGCCGACGGGAGCGACTCGATGGGCAGCCTGCGCAACCCGGCGGGCTGGAACAACGTCTACGGCTTTCGCCCGAGCCAGGGACGCGTTCCGGCCTGGCCGGCGCAGGACGCGTGGATCACCCACTACGGCACCGAGGGGCCGATGGCGAGGAACGTCCGCGACCTGGCGCTGCTGCTCGACGTGCAGGCCGGCTACGACTCGCGCGCGCCGCTCTCGCTGGCGAGCGAGCCGTCGTTCGCACGGCGCCTCGAGGATGTCGACGCGGACGCCGACGGGAAGGCAGAAGACGACACGCCGGTGCGCATCGGCTGGCTCGGCGATCTCGATGGCCATCTGGCAATGGACGCGGGCGTGCTCGACGTCTGCGAGGAAGCGCTGGCGCGGCTCGTCGGCATCGGCTGCAAGGTCGAGCCGCTGCCGCTCGGCTTTGCACCCGAGCGGCTGTGGGACGCATGGCTCACGTGGCGCTGGTTCATCCTCAACGGCCGCATCTCGACGTATCTGGAGAAGCCCGAGAACCGCGCCCTCATCAAACCCGAGGCGCTCTGGGAGCATGACCAGGGCGCGGGGCTCAAGGCGTCGCAGGTGATGGCGGCGAGCATCGAGCGCACGACCTTTCATCAGCACGTACTGAAGCTTTTCGAAAGCGTCGACTTCCTTGCCCTGGCATCGGCGCAGGTCTGGCCGTTTCCGGTCGAGGAGCGCTGGCCGAAGGAAATCGCCGGCCGCACCATGGACACCTATCACCGCTGGATGGAAGTGGTGATCATCGCCACGTTCGCTGGTCTGCCCTGCATCAGCGTGCCGGCGGGCTTCAGTGCGGCGGGCCTGCCGATGGGCTTGCAACTGATCGGCAAGCCGCGCGGCGATCTGGCCTTGCTGCGCCTGGCGCTCGCTTACGAAGGCGCGTCGGCCAGCGTGCTCGAGGTTCGACCGCCGGACTGACCGGGGGTCGTCTTCAGGCTCGCCGCGGCACGGTCACGTGACCGACGATGCCTTGCCGGTTCTCTTCGCGAAGGACGTGCTCGGTCATGCTCACGAGCTGCCAGCCGGTTTCGGCGGCAAGGCTCTGCAGGTAGGCCGGCGAGTGCGCGTAGCGCAGCGATTCCTGCAGCCGCGTGTCGCCATCGACACTCGCCTCGGTGGAGAACGCGAACAGCCCGCGCGCGCGCGAAGCTTGGCGGGCACTGCCGAACACGCCTGACAAGTCGCCGATGTAGATGAACACGTCGGCGGCGACGATGAGGTCGAAGCAGGCCTCCTGCGTCGTCAGCCAGGCGCCGATCTCGCCGGCGATCAGGTTGTCGTAGACGCACTTGCGACGCGCCTCCTCGATCATGTTCGCCGACACGTCGAGGCCAGTGAGCGAGCGCGCCCACGGCTTGAGCAAGGCGCCGCACAGGCCGGTGCCGCAGCCGAGATCGAGGACGTCGAGGCCTGCCTTCGATGCGAGCGGCTGCAGCTGAGCGACGATGAATCGGGCACGCGGTAGCGGAGCTGCGCGACGAGATGCACCTCGAAGCCGCGCGCGTACTTGTCGAACAGGTCGCGAACGTACTCCACCGGCGAAGCCGCCGGCATCGGCTCGGAGCCCATCGCTGCGAGCACGTAGCGGATCTTGTCGGGGTTGCTGGCGTCGTCGAACTCGAGCGCCTTGCGATAGCTGGCGATCGCCTCCGCGTTTCTTTCGAGGTCGTTGAGGACCGCGCCTCTCATGATCCAGCCGTCGGCGTAGCCAGGCTCGACGTGCAACAGATGCTCGTAGCAAGCCAGCGCTTCCTCGCGACGCCGGCGGCGCCACAGGAGCAAGCCGCGGCCCTTCAGCGCGCGTCCGTTGTCGGGCTTAAGGCGCAAGGCACGGTCGTAGCTGGCCATCGCCTCGTCGACGCGATCCATCAGGCGCAGCGCATTGCCCAGATTGGCGTGCGCGGCGGCGACGTCCGGGTCGATGCGAATGGCTTGCTCGATCAGCCGCGCCGACTCTGGCAGGTCGTCGCGTTGCGCGACCAGCACGCCGAGCATGTGCAAGGCATGAAAACTCGCCGGCATCTGCGCCAGGATCGCGCGGTACAGCGCTTCCGCCCGGTCGAGCTCACCCTGCCCGTGCAGCGCCAGCGCTTCGCGGTAGCGAGCCTTCCAGCACGGCTTCGGGGGCGTTGCCCGTTGACCGCGAAGGATGACGTTGCTTCATGTTCCCGGCGGCAATCGTGGCGCCGAACTGCGCACCGGAAGCGCGCACCGGCAAGCGCCGCTTCCTCATGAACGACCGACGCGGGCGCGAGGTCAGCGGCGCTCGACGGCAGCGGCCTTGTCGGCGCCGCCAACGAGCTCGACGACATTGCCCGCCGCCTCGATCTTCAACAGCTGGCCCTGCACCGATGCGCCGACGTCCATCTGCAGCTGACGGTAGCGGATCGTGCCGGTCACGCGAGCGTCGGATTGCAGCTCGAGGCGATGCTCGACGTCGAGGTCGCCAATGACCGAGCCATTGATCACTGCGTTGCCGCAGCGGATGCTCCCCTCGACGCTGCCCCGCGCCGACAGGACGAGCAGCGACGGGCGATCGCCGTCGCCGCGGCGGCCGTCGATGTCACCGTGCACAGCGCCGTCGACGCGCATGCCCCCGGCGAAGGCGACGTCGCCGCTGATCTCGACGCCCTCGGCGATGAGGGTCGACAGCGGTGCCAGCTTGAGGAGGGGAGGCTTCCTGGATCGGTTGAACATGGCTTGTCTTTCAGTGCTTGCCCTCGCGGGCCTTGCGGAAGAACGTGAGCTCGTCGTGCACCTCGCTCAGGCGCTGATTGAGGGCGTCGATCTGACGCTCGAGCTCCTGGCTGCGAGCGTCGGCAAGGCGCTGCGCGAGGCGCGCCTGCTCCAGCTCGACGCGGAGCGCGCGCGCCTGCGAGGCGGCGCCGTCGGGTGCGGGGATCGACGCCGGAACGCCGCGTCCGGGGAGCGCCTGACCGAGCCAGACACCGATGCCGAAAATGGCGACGACGACGAGCGTGCGAACGAGCCAGGCGCGGCCGCCGCGCCTCGGCGCCAGGGCCAGGCCGACGTGGCTGAGGTCGTGGGTCGCGGTGCGCGAGAAGCCGGTCGCCATACCGTGGCCGTGTCGTTCACAGGCCAGCCAGGTAGCGCTTCGGATCGACGTGCTCGCCGTTGCGCAGCACCTCGAAATGCAGGTGCGGCCCCGTCGATCGGCCGGTCGAGCCGACCCTGGCGATCGCCTGACCCGGCGTCACGATCTCGCCCGTCTTCACGAGCAGCCGCGAGGCGTGCGCGTAGCGCGTCATCAGGCCGTTGCCGTGATCGATTTCGACGACCTCGCCGAAGTCGCTTCGATGGCCGGCGAAGGCCACCGTGCCGCCAGCCGACGCGTCGATCGGCGTGCCGATGCCGGCGGCGAAATCGAGGCCGGCGTGGAAGGCTGCCGTACGGGTGAACGGATCGAGGCGATTGCCGAACGTCGATGTGAGCGCTGCGCCTTCGATCGGCAGCCGCGTCGGCATCCGCATCTGCTCCAGCGTGCGCCGGGTCGCGGCCTCGGCGACGGAATCGATGTCGCGCTCGACGTTCGCCAGCTTCTGGTTGAAGGCGCCGGGATCGGTTGCGTCGACGCGCGGCGGCAGCCACGGCCCACCGCTCGCGCCATTCGAGATCTCAGGGGCGACGAGCACAGGTGTGGCTCGCGACGATCTCGGCGCCATCGCGGCGCCCCGCGCCTTCTGCCTTGGCGTCGACACATCGTCGTCGAACGCGCCGATGCGCCGGCCGAGCTGCGCGGCTTCGCTTTCGAGCCGGAAGAGCCGACCGGAAATCTCACCCAGCCGCTCCATCGTGAACGGCGACGGCGCCGCAGCGGGCACAGCGGCGCCCAGCGCGTGGGCACGCAGCGCCGCGGCCGGGGCCAGCCAATAGCCGATCGCGCCGCCGGAGCCGAGCAGGGCGAGTGCCGCCAGCGCCGTCGACACGAGCAGCGGCCGCATCGACCAGGTGCGCACGCGCGAACGACTGGTCGCGCCGGCGGCAATCATCACGAACGCCATGCCGTCTCCCGTAGGGCGGACCGAAGAGCGAGGCGATGCCCATTCTTGCCGCCGACGTTCGATCCTAGGCGTGAGACCGGGCGCCGCGACGTTCAGCGATGCAACGGAATGTTCCGTGGCGGCGGCGCGGTCGAACTTCACTCCCGGCGCGCGCATCTTGTGCCAAGGCGTAGCGGATCGAAACCAATCGGCGCGAATTCAGCGTGCCCGCAGGGGGTCTCGCCGATACTGCGCCCCGTGTCGGTGTCGGTCTTTGTCAAGCTCTTCATCATCTTCGCCGTCGTCGCGATCGGCTGGGCCGTCGCGAAAAGCGGCCGACTCGGAGGCGGCGACCCGGCCCGGACGCTGTCGAACGCCGCCTTCTACATCTTCGTTCCGGCGTTGCTGTTTCGAACCACAGCGCGGCTCGACTTCAATGGCCTCGAGCCGACGACGCTGCTCGCCTTCTTCGTGCCGACGCTGGCCCTGCTGGCGATCGTCTACTCCGTCGAGCGCTGGCGCGAGCGACACCGGCCGGCGCTCGCCGCGGTGCCGAGCGTTCGCGCCATCACGGCATCGTTCGGCAACACGGTGCAGATCGGTATTCCGCTCGCCGCGGCGCTCTATGGTGAAGCCGGCCTGGCGATCCACATCGGCATCGTCAGCCTGCATTCCCTGACGCTGCTGACGATACTGACGGCGCTGGTCGAGCTCGATCTCGCCCGCGAGCGCCGACGCGTCGACCCGCACAACGCCCACCTGGCGCACATGCTCGTGACGACGGTGCGCAACACCATCGTCCATCCGGTCGTCCTGCCGGTGCTGGCCGGGCTCGCCTGGAATTTCAGCGGCGCGCCACTGCCGGCCTTCGCCGACGAAATCCTGCAGACCCTCGGCACGGCGGTGGTACCGCTCTGCCTGGTGCTGATCGGCGTTTCGCTGGCGCACTACGGCATGCGCGGTGCCGTGCGCGCTGCCGTCACGCTGTCGCTGGTCAAGCTCATCGCGCACCCGCTCGTCGTGATCGTGGTCGGCCACTGGATCTTCGGGCTGACAGGCCTGCCGCTGGCGATCGTCGTCCTGATGGCGGCGCTGCCGGTGGGCAGTAACGCGCTCATCTTCGCCCAGCGCTACGACACGCTGCCGGCCGAGACGAGCAGTGCGATCGTCGTCTCGACGCTCGGTTTCGTGCTGACCGCGCCGCTCTGGCTGACGGTGCTGCATGCGCTCGGCTGAGGGTTCGTGCCGCCTATCATTGCCGCTCGCGGCGCGGCCCGCGGGCAACGCTCGCCCTCGAACATTTCCGATCGGAATCGCCATGACACATCGATGCACGCTCAAGGCGACGATCGCCGTCGCGCTTGTCGCCGCCTGCGGTACCGCCTTCGCGGCGAAGACGCTGGTCTATTGCTCCGAAGGCAGCCCCGAAGGGTTCAATCCGCAGTTCTTCACCACCGGCACGACGGCCGATGCATCGTCGGTGCCGATCTACGACCGGCTGGTCGAGTTCGAGATCGGCACCACCACCATCGTGCCCGGCCTCGCCGAGAGCTGGAGCGTGGACAAGGACGGCACCTCGTACACCTTCAAGCTGCGCAAGGGCGTGAAGTTCCAAAGCAACTCGCACTTCACGCCGACGCGCGACTTCAACGCCGACGACGTGCTGTTCTCGTACAACCGGATGGCCGACCCGAACCACCCCTACGCCAAGGTGACGCCGGGCCAGACCTACTCGTACTTCGAGGACATGGGCATGAAGGACATCGTCGACCACGTCGAGAAGGTCGACCCGATGACGGTGCGCTTCGTGCTGAAGAAGCCCGAGGCGCCGTTCATGGCCGACATGGCGATGGACTTCGCCTCCATCCTCTCGGCCGAGTACGCCGACAGGATGATGGCGGCGAAGACGCCCGAGATCGTCGACAAGGATCCGATCGGCACCGGCCCCTTCCAGTTCGTCTCGTACCAGAAGGACG
>JBDTIO010000002.1:0-5266 GCA_039936375.1 Caldimonas sp.
TCCTCGACGACTTCAGCTACGCACGACGTGACCAGGCCGAAACCAGCGTGCTGTTCGAGCTCATCGCCGAACGCTACGAGAGGAAGAGCATCGCCATCACCGCCAACGCACCGTTCTCGGCATGGAACGAGGTGTTCCAGGACAAGGCCATGACCGTGGCGGCGATCGACCGCCTCGTCCATCACTCAACCATCATGGAGATGAACGTCGACAGCTACCGCCGCCGCGCTCCAGAACCATCAAGCTCCGACCGCACCGCTCAAGGTAATTGACGCCGGGCAGCGTCAGCGTTGATTCGGCCTGGCTGCGTTTTAGCAGCACTCCCAAGGCTCGCAGAGCGGCCCGCGAGAGAGCAGAGCCTATGGCTTAGCGCCTCATGCGGGATGGCAATGTCGAATGTCGTGAATCGCAACGTTGATGCGTTGATGAACCGAGCCGAACCAAGACGGGCCCGACACATGGCTCCAACGTACACCAGTAAAGACGTGCAACGGGTGGCACGTCGAGCCCGTGCGCGCAGGGGCCGGAATCGGTCAATGTCAATGGCGTAGATGGGCCGTCGAAATACGAACGGAACCGTGCGCGGTGAGGCAAGTGGAGGCGAAGGCGGGGGGCCTTAGCGCCGTCTATCCCCCCGCCGTCAAAGACTCTCCGTCCGGTCGAAGTCGAGCTCGACCTTGGCACCGCTGGGGTCGTAGGTGAAGAGCTGCCAGATCCCGGAGTCCTTCTGCCGGCGCAGGTCGTACTTGACGCTGGCGGCGTCGAAGCGCGCTTTGACGGCTTTGACATCGCCGGCCGAGAAGGCCATGTGATCGATGACGCCGGCTCGCTGGGCCGGGGGCTTGCGGTCGAAGTAGAGGTGCAGGATCGCCTGCGTGCCGCTGCCGTACAGCCAAGCGCCTTCGAACCCGAGGTTGGGCCGGTGCCCCTCGGTGAAGCCGAGCAGGCCGACGTAGAAGTCGAGCGTCTTCTGCCGGTCTTCCGCGATCACGGTGAAGTGGTTCATGCCGATGATCATCGTGGCCTTCTCGTGGGGTTCGGTCGAAGGGCTCTCAGGCGACCAACACCAGCGCGCCGATCGTGCGACGCGACTCGAGCCGGGCGTGCGCCTCGGCAGCGGCGCCGAGCGCATGGCGCTCGATCGGCGGCGCCTTCAGCGAGCCGTCCGCGAGCGCGGCCCAGACGCGGCCTGCACGCTCGGCGAGGCTCGCGTTCGTGCCGACATAGTCGAACACCTGCGGCCGCGAGAAGGTGATCGACTTCGCCACCAGCTGGTCGGCGCTGATCGGCTTCAGCGCGCCGCTGGCCTGGCCGAGGCTGATCCAGTGGCCGCGCCGCGCCAGCGCCGCGAAGTTCTCGTCGCGGGCAGCGTCGCCGATGCCGTCGACGAGCACGTCGGCACCGCCGAAGCGCGCCTGCACGAGGTCTGCGAAGCGATGCTCGCGCGTCACGATCGGATGTTCGCAGCCGTATTCGCGTGCCACCCGCGCCTTTTCTTCGCTCGACACTGTGCCGATCACCGTCGCCCCGAGCCGCCGCGCCCAGGCGCAGACGAGCAGACCGACGCCGCCGGCCGCCGCGTGCACAAGCAGCTTCGTGCCGGCGCGCACATGGCCGAGGTCTCGCAGCAGGAAGTCGGCGGTGATGCCCTTGAGCAGCGTCGCCGCGGCGAGCTCGTCTTCGATGGCCGCCGGCAGCCGCACGACCCATTCGGCCGGCACCGTGCGAACGCTGCAGTAGGCGCCCGGCGCCGCGCCGAGGTAGGCGACGCGGTCGCCGGGCAGCAGGCCGCTCACATGGGCGCCGACGTCGATGACCATGCCCGCTGCTTCCATCCCCGGCACGCCGGGCAGCGGCATGAGCGCCGGGATCCAGCCCTTGCGCAGATAGACGTCGAGATAGTTGACGCCGATGGCGCGCTGACGGATGCGCACTTCACCGGCCTTCGGCGCCGCCGCTTCGCCGTCACCCGGCTGCAGCATCTCGGGGCCTCCGTAGCGATCAACGACGGCTCGCCGCGATGGCAGCGGCAGCGCCGCCGGCATCGCGCCTCCCGAAGCGCCGCGCCGATCGCCATCGGCGGCGAGATAGCGGCGCAGGTTGGCGAAGCCGGCTTCGTAGACGCCCTGGGCCACCATCTCGCGCAGCACGCGCTCCTGGCCGGTCGGCGTCGAGAACGTTGACTCCCAGTGCCAGAACGTGCGGTCGCCGTCGGTCACCGGCTTCAGCGTCAGGGTCGAGACGTAGCGCTGCAGCGGCACCGTCGCCTCGACGATGCAGTAGGTGCTCTTGAATTCCGTGTCGGAGAGCGTCAGCAGCTGCTCGCGGATGCGGTTGCCGTCCTTGAGCATGAAGCTGCGAACGCAGCCGACCTGGTCGCCGCGCTCGCTGCCTTCGATGCGGCTCTCCGTGACGACGTCGTGCCACTGGTCGTGGCTGTTGAAATCGCGCAGCACGGCCCAGACGCGCGCGATCGGCGCATTGATCACCGTCGAGCGGACGACGTGCTGGAGCACGCCGCTACCTGCGGCCGAAGTGGCGCTTCAGTGCGTCGAAGCCGCCCTGGAAGACGCCGTTGCCGATGGTCTCGACGAGCTCGCTTTCGCGCGCCTCGCTGCAGTCGAACTCGGCGCTCCATTCGGCGAAGCAGCGGGCGCCGTCGGTGACCGGCGTGAGCTTGAGCGTCGCGACGTAGTTCTCGACGCCCATCGGGCTCTCGATGATCTCGTAGACGCACGAGTAGTCGTAGTCGGACAGCCCCAGCAGGCGCTCGCGGATCATGCCGCCGTCGCGGGTGTGAAAGTGGCGGATGCAGCCGACGCGGTCGCTCGAGTCGCCGTTCTCGATGCGGCTGTCGGCGATGCCCGGATGCCACTGCGGCAGGCAGTTGAAGTCGCGGACGCGCGACCAGACCGTGTCGGCGCTGGCGTCGATCACGGTCGACGTGTAGACCTTGATCACCGGCTATTCCTTGTTCTGCGGCGCCGGCGGCAATGCCGCCTGGGCGCCGCTGACGCCGCCGACCAGCCGCTGGATATCGCCGCCCTCGATGCCGATCTCGCGCAGCAGCTGGTCGACCAGCGGCGCCTGGGCGCGAAAGCGCAGCGCCGAGTTCACCAGACCGTCGGAGAAACCGCCGCCGTTGTGGCCGCCATCGCCGTTGTGTCCACTACCACCGCCGCCGCCGAGACCGTCGACGTGCAGGATCTTGATGCCCTCGATCTTCTCCATCGGCCGCACCGACTCGCGGATGATGCCTTCGGCCTTCTCGACCAGGCGCATCCGCAGAGCCGACATGCGCGCATCGGGCGACAGCATGTTGTGGGCGTCGTTCATCATCCGCATCGCCTCGGCCTCGATCTCGGCACGCACCCGCATCGCCATCGACTTAATCTTGTCGGCATCCGCATCGGCTTCGGCCTGGGCGCGGACGGCGGCGCCGCGGTCGGCGCTGGCGTCTTTCTCGGCACGTGCCGCACTCGTCAGGCGCAGGGCGTCGCGCTCGGCGACCTGGCGCGAGCCGATCAGCTCGATCGCCTTCTTGCGCTCGGCCATCTCGACCTCGCGCGCCGTGAACACCTTCTCCTCTGCGGTCACGGCTTCGGCGCGGGCGGCGTCGGCTGCGGCCTGGGCATTGCTCTGCGCCTCGCTCTCCTTGGCGACCGCGATGGCACGCTTCTGCTCGGCAAGTTCGACAGTCATGCGGCGGTCGATCTCGGCCGCCTGGATCGTGCGCTCCTTGCCGATGCGCTCCTGCTCGATGGTCTGCTCGGAGCGGATGCGCGCCGCGTCGATGGTCTGCTTGGCGGCGATCTGCGCGCTCTCGCCCTGCTCCTCGCGCTGCGCCCGCTCGGTCATCAGCTCCGAGCGCTGGCGGGCCCGAGCCACCTCGACCTCGCGTTGCTGGTTGAGGCGCGCGTATTCGCCCTCACGGTCGATGTCGAGCGAGAGCTTCTCGGCCTCGAGGTTCTTGTTGCGGATTGCGATCAGGGTGTCCTGCTCGACGTCGTTGCGCTGCTTCTTGCGGTTCTCGATGGTTTCGGTCAGGCGGGTCAGGCCTTCGGCGTCGAAAGCGTTGCTGGGGTTGAAGAACTCCATGCCGGTCTGGTCGAGCTGGGTCAGCGACACCGACTCGAGCTCGAGGCCGTTCTTGGTCAGGTCTTCCGCCACCGTCTCGCGCACCCGCTTCACGTAGGCGCCGCGCTTTTCGTGCAGCTCCTCCATCGTCATCTCGGCTGCCGCGGTGCGCAGCGCATCGACGAACTTGCCCTCGACGAGCTCCTTCAGCTGCTCCGGCTCCATCGTCCTGAGGCCGAGCGTCTGCGCCGCCGCCGCCACCGATTCCGGCCGCGCCGCGACGCGCACATAGAACTCGGCGATCAGGTCGACGCGCATGCGGTCGCGCGTAATCAGCGCCTTGTCGCGACCGCGCGTGACCTCGAGGCGGAGCGTGTTCATGTTGACCGGGATCACGTCGTGGACGATCGGCAGCACGAAGGCGCCGCCGTCGAGAACCACCTTCTGGCCGCCGAGGCCAGTGCGCACGAACGAGCGCTCCTTGGAGCTCCGCAGGTAAAGCCAGTGAAGCAACCAGACGCCGATCGCGACAACGATCGCGACGACGACGAGGCCGAGGATGAAGCTGCCGAACTGGGTGCCGGTCATGGTCTGTCTCCTGATATCTGTGTGAATCGGCGCGTCATCTCAGTGAGCGCGCTCTCGACGGGCAGGCGCTCCATCGAACTGGCGCCGTAGAAGCCGTGGCATGACTTGCAGCGGGCGAGGATGAAGGCAGCGTCGTCGGGCGTTGCGATCGGGCCGCCGTGGCAGAGCACGATGACGTCGCTGCGCACCGCCTTCGCCGCGGCGGCGCGCGCCTCGATGAGCGGCACGCAGTCGGCGAGCGTCTGCGCTGTCTTTGCGCCGATGGCGCCGCCGGTGGTCAGGCCGAGGTGGCAGACGACGATGTCGGCGCCGGCCTTCGTCATCGCCGTGGCTTCGGCCTCGTTGAACACGTAGGGCGTGGTCAGCAGGTCGAGGGCGTGCGCACGCGCGATCAGCTCAACCTCGAGGTCGTAGCCCATGCCGGTCTCTTCGAGGTTGGCACGGAAGGTGCCGTCGATCAGGCCCACGGTGGGGAAGTTCTGCACGCCGGAAAAGCCGAGCCAGATCAGGCGCTGCAGGAACTGGTCGGCGATCATGAACGGATCGGTGCCGTTGACGCCGGCCAGCACGGGCGTGTCCTTCACCACCGGCAGCACCTCGT
>JBDTIO010000003.1:0-9234 GCA_039936375.1 Caldimonas sp.
CGCACCAAGGGGATCGGCACCATCAGCCTCGCGCGGCTGAACCGCTACAACGACGAGATGGTCAAGGCCGGCGTCTTCAAGGCGGGCGACGTCGACGTCAAGACCCTCGCCACCGAGAAGTTCGTTAACAAGGGCGTCGGCCTCGACATCCGTGCCAGGCTGGTGAAGTAGGCCGGGCGGACAAGGAGTCTTCCGTGGCGGATCTGCGCACCGCAGTGCTGGCCAAGCGGCGTGCCGAGATGATGGACGTCATCTCGGCGGCGGCGCTCGAGCAGTTCTCGATGCACGGCCTGCGCGGCACCTCGACGCAGGAAATCGCCGAGCGCGCCGGCATTTCAAAGCAGCAGCTGCATTACTACATCGAAAGCAAGGACGTGCTCTACGAATCGATCCTGCGGCGCACGATGCAGCACTGGGGCCAGATCGGCCTGAAGACCGAGGACAAGACGGCGACGCCGGCCGAAGCGATCACCCGGCTGGTGCGGCGCAAGCTCGATTTCACCTTCGACCACCCGCAGGTATCGCGCCTCTTCAGTTACGAGGTGATGAGCGGCGGGGCGGCGATCCGGCGGATCTGGGCGGAAAGCGCCGACTCGGTCGACGCGGCCTTGCGCATCATCGCCGAGTGGGTGCGCAAGCGCGAGATCGAGCCGATCGAGCCGATGTTCCTGCTGTTTCACATCTGGGCGCTGACGCAGCACTACGCCGACTACGAACCTCAGGTTCGATTCTTCACCGGCTGCCCGCCGGGCCAGGCCCTGG
Source organism: Caldimonas sp. (assembly GCA_039936375.1). Classification (GTDB taxonomy): domain Bacteria; phylum Pseudomonadota; class Gammaproteobacteria; order Burkholderiales; family Burkholderiaceae_C; genus Schlegelella_A. The sequence continues at coordinate 763 of JBDTIO010000003.1, forward strand.
ACCGCGAGCGGATCTGCGCTCAGATCACCTGCTTCGTGCTGCGGGGCGTGGGCCTGGGGTCGGCAGCGTGCGCCGACGGCGCCAGCGCGGCCCGGTCCCAGCGAAGACTGGTAACGCCGCCGGCACCGCTGCCGGCCTGAGCCCTCGCGCTGCTTCCGGCCAGACCGGCACGGCCGAAGATCAGCCCGGCGGCGCGGCCGTGGTACACCCTGAACTCTCGCTGCGAGCCGTCGGCCGGCTCCTTCTTGCCGGTGAGTTCGAGCACCAACGAGTGCACCCTGAGCTGGGTCCGCTCGACGTCTTCGGCCCGTACGCCCTGCTCTCTCAGCTGGGATGCAGGCATCGACGCTCGGGCGGATGACGATGCCGCGGGCAAACGGCTTGTAGATATTGAACGAGATCTCGAAGCGCTGGCCCAGTTCGTCGCTCGCTTCATGCCGTGCGTACTTGGCTCGCAGTCGACGCGTCGCTCCAGCCGCGCGACGGATGCGTGGCGACCGAGCGCTTGCGCGACGCATGCGCGTGCACTGCTCGTCGTTGACCGCCCCGACGATTTCAGGCGCCTGGTGGTTGAAGGGCAAAGTCATAGCGAATGAAGCCTGCGTGCCTGGCCACCTTGTTGTAGAGAACTCGCCCGACTGCGTTGTGTTCTTGGGTGTGCCAATAGTAGCGAGCTGCTCCCTTGGCCCGCGCCTCGGCGGCAACAGCCTCGATGAGCGATCGAGCAACCCCATTGTTGCGTGCGCTGGGCAAAGTGAACAGATCTTGCAAGTAGCAACTGCTGCCCGCCCAGACCGTCGGGTGAAAGAGGTAGTGCGCAATACCGATCAGCTCACCGTCGATGGACGCGCCCAATCCATGGACGCCGTCGCGTTCGAGCAGGCGACGCCAGGCTGTTGCGTACTCGGTCTCCGACGTGGGCGTGGCGTAGAATTCCTTGTAGCCACGAGCCAGAGCCTGCCAGGCCAAACGATCCTTGCCGTGAAGCGGCGCAACGACTAGCGACATGGTCGAAAGAACCCAACGTTTGACATGAAATGGCAGGATCCCTTCGCGAGGCAATTGCTCAAGTCTCGAGTGAGTGCCATGAAGGGAGGGGATACCTGCGAGCGCGGAAACGGAAGAACGCGGCATCGCGTTCTCGCGCGGCCAGGCAGTGCCAGGCCGCAACACGCAAATATTGGCCAGCAGCTCATTGCTGCCAACCCATTGATTCACTGGCCGCGAAAAGTCCTTATGAGCTTGCGCGCAGCTCATACGAACCTTTGTCGCATGCGATCGAGGTGCGCCGCACTGCCGGCGCGGTACGTCGCTTCGTCCGCCGAATAGCCACCGAACGCGTCGAGCCCGGCATCGACGATCGCTTCGGCGAGTTCCACGTAGGCCTCGCAGGCGACGCGCAATTCGGACCGCCCGCCCGCGATGCGTTCGATCCATCGCTCACCGAGCTGCGGGTGCGCCAGCTCCTGTTTGAGAATGAGAGCGCGCAGGGGCACGAGACGATCACCAAGACGGCCCAGGTCGCCGGCCGGCGGCTGCAGCGCCGTGCTGCCGAGCCCTTCCATCACGCAATGCAGGCCGAGCATCGAGGACCCCAGATCGCCGCGACGAAGATCGTCGTCCAGACGCAAGCGGATTTGCGCAAGTCCGGCGGCAAGGCGCGGCGGGCAGTCCGCAAGAATGCCGGTGAGCCGAAGCGCACCTCGAAAGACCGCCGCATGCATGGCCTCCTGGCGGCTCTGCCGCAGAAGCGCCCGCCCGAGACCCGGCGTCGGCGCAAGAATGCTTTGCAGGCGGGTCACATCGCGCGACATCTCCTCGAACGCGGCGACCGCGACCAACAACGGAGCCAGACGCCGTGCCGCCGCGGAAACGCCCGTCATATCATCGATCGATGATTTCGGTCATCGTCCCGGTGCTCAACGAATCGGATGCGTTGCCGGTCTTGCTGAAGGCCCTGCGAGAGCAACGCGGCACATTCGAAGTGATCGTCATCGACGGCGGCAGCGACGACGGCACCTCCGACATTGCCGCCGGCGACCCGTCCGTGCGCCTGCTGCGCTCGGCTCGGGGCCGCGGCCATCAGATGAACGCCGGAGCGGCACTCGCGCGCGGCGACACGTTGCTTTTCCTGCACGCGGACACGCGCCTCGGTCCAGGGACCATCGAGCTGCTCGACGGCGCGTCTGCACAAGCGTGGCAGGCCGGTGCGTTCACGCACAGCTTCTCGCCCACTGACTGGCGCCTGCGCCTGGTCTCGGCGGCGCACAATTTTCGTTGTCGATGGACGAGGGTTTACTACGGCGATCAGGCGATCTTCGTTCGCAAAACGCTGTTCGAGCGGGTCGGCGGCTTTCCCGAAGTGCCCATCCTCGAAGATGTGATCTTCTGCGAGCGCTTGCGTCCGCTGACCCGGGCGGTGCTGCTGCCGCAGGTCATCAGCACCGATTCGCGCCGCTTTCTGCATCACGGTGTCTGGCGCAGCATCGCTCGCGGCGTGACGATCGTCGTGCGCCACCGGCTGGGCCTCTCGGTGTCGGGGCGCGGCTTTTCCGACCCGGTGCGGTAGCACGCCGTCAATCAGATCGCTCGGCGGGCAAGCCGATCGTGATTGATGCCTGCGGCACGTTGCGCATCGCAGTGCCATGCAGCAGATCCCAGACCGCGAGCCCGCTCGAAAGATTGCTGCGCTGATGCGCTTGCACGTCGGAGTGGTGAATGCTGTGGCTGCGCGGCGTCATGACAACGCACCCCAGCACGGCCTCCAGGGCGTTCGGCAGCCGCAGGTTGGCGTGGTGAAAGATTACTTCTACCAAGGTCAGTCTTCGCCACAAGTCGAGCGTCGCCGGACCGACGCCGATCAGGAGCACCTGGGCGGCGCGCCATGGCAGCGACGATGCCATCTCGGCGGCGTGAAAACGCACGGCCGTCGACACGTCTAGGTCCTTGTCGGCGTGATGCACGCGGTGCCATTTCCAGAGGACGGGCATACGATGCAACAGTACGTGCCAGAGGTAGAGGGTGTAGTCGAACAGCAGTAGCGCTGCCACCCGCTCGCCGAACGGGCTTAGCCGAAGTTGGGGAACCAGTCCGATGCGAGTTCGCTCGACGGCGCTGGCCAGCCGGTTCGTCAGCGGCCCCTCGACGGCCGCGGCAACGAGGGCAGCGCCGATGCCGATGCCGATGTTTTCGCGAACCCGAGCCGCAGGTGCAAGCGCGGGACGGCGCAGCGGCCGCCGTCGCTCGAGCCACAACAGCGACGCGAGGCAACCTATCGCCACCATTGGAACCAGGACGCTCTTTCGTGTCGGACTTCTCGTCATGTCGTGGCCTCGATCGAATCACCGCCGCAGGACCTCGAGCCACTCGCGCTGCTCCGCGCTGAGCGCGGAATCCGGCGTCAGGACCGAGCCCGCGAGCGCCGTTCGGATCGTCGCCTCGGGCTCGGGAAGCGGCTCGGCCAGGAGCGTCTCCAGCAGTCGGCGTGCCTGCGCAAGGGTGCGTTCGTACAGCTCGAAGATCGCTGCCACGCTGACGTGCTGGCTGGGATCTTCGAGCCAGCAGTCGTAGTCGGTGACCAGTCCGACCGTCGCGTAGGCGATCTGCGCTTCGCGCGCGAGGAAGACCTCTGGCACGTTCGTCATGCCGACCAGCTGACAGTTCGCCTGACGCAAGAAGCCGCTCTCGGCCTGCGTGCCCAGGCGCGGGCCTTCGATGCAGGCATAGGTGAGGCCACGGTGGACAGCGACGCCGGTGCGCTCGGCGGCTGCGACGACTGCGTCGACGAGCGCCACGCTGACCGGGCGGGCCGTCGAGACGTGGGCCGCCACGCCGGCACCGAAGAACGTGCTCGCGCGCGCCCCGCGCGTCCAGTCGAAGTACTGCTCGGGAACGGCCAGCTCGCCGGGCGCGATGCCTTCGGCCAGGCTGCCGACGGCCGAGAAGCCGAGCAGCATCGTCGCACCGGCCGCTTTGAGGGCGAACACATTGGCCCGGTAGTTGACCTCGTGCGGCAGCAGGCGGTGCCCGCTGCCGTGACGAGCCAGAAACAGTACGCGCTGACCCCGCAGCGTCCCGACGAGAACGTCGCCCGAGGGTGAACCGAAGGGGTTCGCAGCGGCAAGGCGCTTCTCGATCTGCATTCCGGGCAGCTCGTACAAGCCCGTTCCTCCGACGATGGCAAGCATGGCTGAGTCCTTCGCGCTGGAGATGCAATCTCGCCGCCGCTACTTCGCGGCAAGCGCGACCGAACGCATGGGCCACGAGGCGGGCAGATGAATGAGATCGTCAGGCACGTCGATGTCCGCGACCGGCGCGAGCTCGCACCAGCGCAGGCCCGCCGCATCCGCGCGCGCTCGCGTCTGCTCCATCACCTGCGGGCTGCTCCATGCGACACCGGCGAAGAGTGCGGGAACCGGACGGCAGAGACCGACGAGCGCATAGCCGCCGTCGAGCGCCGGCACGAAAACGGCGTCGTGATCGTCCAACAGGTCTCGCGCCGCGCCGAGCCGGGCCGCGTCGAGCGCGGGCGCGTCGGTGCCGATCAGGATGGCGCGCGCGTGACGCTGAAGCGTGCGATGCAGCGCGTGGCTCATGCGGTCACCGAGATCGCCGTGGCGCTGCAGGGCCATAGCCAGGCCGTGTCGTTCGTGGCGAGCGCGGAGCCGGCGGAACGCCGGATGGTCGACGTCCGGGGTGACGCAAAGCTCGACGGCGTCGAACCGCGCGTCGATCGCGGCCTGCAGCGCATGTTCGAGCAACTGTTCGGCGAGCCGGGCCGCGCCGGCACCGCCGAGCGCCGGGATCAAGCGAGTCTTGGCGAGTCCGGCGACGGGCGACTTGGCGAATACGATCGCCGCCGTGCTCATGCGGAGCGCCGCCAGGAAAAGAACCGCTCGAGCCCAGCGAGCACCCGTTGCGGAGCGTGCTCCAGCCGCCAGGCCACGGCCACCGAGTGGTTGGCTTCGGCCAGCGTCGGATAGATGTGGATCGTGTCGAGAATCTTCTTGAGACCGAGGCCCTGCTTCATGGCGAGCACGAATTCGGCGATGACGTCGCCGGCATGCTGACCAACGATCGTGACACCCAGAATGCGGTCTCTGCCCGGGACGGTCAGCACCTTGATGAAGCCTCGGCCCGCTTCGTCGGTTACGGCCCGGTCGAGCTCGGCGAGTTCGAAGCGGGTCAGCTCGTAGGGCACGCCTTTGTCTTTCGCTTCGCGTTCCGACAGCCCGGCGCGCGCCACTTCAGGGTCGGTGAACGTCGCCCAGGGAACCACCGAATAGTCGACCTCGAAGCGCCCGAACGTACCGAGGAGCGCGTTGACCGCGGCATACCACGCCTGATGGCTGGCGACGTGGGTGAACTGATAGGGGCCGGCGACATCGCCGCAGACGAAGATGTTCGGAAATCGTGTGCGCAACGTGGCGGCGGCGGCGACGGTCTTGTCGTCGTCCAGCTCGATGCCGAGCTCGTCGAGGCCGAACCCCTCGGTGCGTGGCGCCCTTCCGACGGCGCAAAGGATCGCGTCGAAATCGATCGCGCGCTCCTGGCCTGCTCCCTTCACGATCAGGCGACGCGCGCCAAGCTCGCCTTCGCCCGTCGGCTCGCAGCGTATCGCTTCGTGCCCGGTGAGCACCGTGACGCCGTCCGCCCGCAGCGCCTCGGTGACCAACGCCGCGGCGTCGTCATCCTCGCGCGGCAACAGGCGAGGGCCTGCTTCAACCTGCGTCACGATCGAGCCGAGGCGTGCGAAGGCCTGCGTCAGTTCGCAGCCGATGGGACCGCCGCCGAGCACAAGGAGCCGGCGGGGCAGTGCCGTGAGCGCCCAGACGTTGTCGGATGTCAGGCAGTCCGAGGCATCGAGGCCGGGAACCTTCGGGATCTGCGGCCGCGACCCGGTCGCGATGACGATGCTGCGCGTGCTGATCGTTCGCTTCGCGCCGGCGCTGTCGACCTCGACCCGCCACGGCGAAAGCAGGCGAGCATGACCTCGCAACACCTCGACGCCGAGCGCCGCAAAGCTCTCGGTCGAATCGTGCGGTGCGATGGTGTCGATGACCCGATGCACGCGAGCCATCACCTCTGCGAAGTCGATCTGCGGGGCCGCCGCGCCCAGTCCGTACGCCGCGGCGCCGCGCATCTGCTTGGCCAGCTTGGCGGTGCGCAGAAGCGCCTTCGATGGAACGCAACCGTAATTGAGACAGTCGCCGCCCATCTTGCCGCTTTCGACCAGGGTCACCTTGGCCTTCAGCGTGGCGGCGATGAAGGACGTCGCGAGACCAGCCGCACCGGCGCCGATGACGACGAGGTTACGGTCGAACGTTTTCGGCCTCGGCCAACGCACCGCGCAGTCGCGCCCGTGTCTCGCGCCCGGTTCTCCGTCGACGCGCGTATCGCTGCCTTTCATGCGTCCAGGGCCCCGCCGCAACTACTGCCCTGGCCGGCTGTGCAGCCATAGCAGTGATCCGCGACGCGGATGACTTCACCGTCCGGGTCGTTTCCCATCAGGTCGCGCAGATGAGAGCGGCTTCGGCCTTTCAATCGCATCGGCAACCCGAGCATCTGGTTGAAGTCGCAGTCGTACAGATAGCCTTGCCAGTCGACGCTGATGAGCGAGCGACACATCACTGAATCGAGATTGCCGGCGACGAAGGCTCCCTTCAGCAACTGCATGTAGGGCACGAACTCGCCCTTCGAGATCAAGGTGCTTCCAAAGCGATGGATCGGCATGTTCGCCAACACCAGGAGCCGATCGAAGACGATTCCGTAATGCTCGCCGAGCTCCCGTCGATAGTCCGCTTCGAGGCCGGACTGCTCGGGCGGCAACACCGCGCCCTGCGAGTTGTAGACCAGGCTGAGAGACAAGCCCGTCCCTGCGTGTCCGTAGCCGAGCTGGTTGAGCTTGCGCAAGGCTGCAATGCTCTTGTCGAATACGCCTTCGCCACGTTGTCGATCAACGCGCTCGACCGAATAGCAAGGAAGCGAGGCGACGATGTCGACTCGATGCGAGGCCAGAAACTCCGCCAGATCGTCCTGCTCCGGCTCGAACAGCACCGTGAGGTTGCAGCGGTCGATCACCTGCAAGCCCAGATCCCGGGCCGAGGCGGCAAGACGCCGAAAGTGGCCGTTCAACTCCGGCGCGCCGCCCGTGATGTCGAGCGTTCGGAAGCCGCCGTGTTCGAGAACCTCGAGCGTGAGATCGACAATTTCACCGGCCATCATCTCGGTGCGGCTCGGTCCGGCGTTGACGTGGCAATGCAGGCAACTCTGATTGCACTTGTAGCCAAGGTTCACCTGCAAGGTCTCGGCCCGCTGGCGCCTGAGCGCCGGAAAGTCGGTGCGCGCGAGCAATGGCATGGTTTGATGCATCAACAGCCTTCTTCTTGAGAACCGTCTCGCGCCGACTCAGGCTGAGGGTCGCCACGCATCGCCGACGAGCACCGCGCGCCCGAAATGCCCACCCAGCGCGACGACGCAGGCCGCTGTGCCGAAGTTCCACATCAAGACCATCGCGCTGGCATCGAGTTCGTGAAGTAAGGAGACCGCTGTCGCACTCATTGCCGCGACCGCCAGGCTGCCAGTGAGCGTGACCGTTGTCACCTTCAGAGGGCCACCGCGGCGCAGCATGACGAACATGCCGAGGCAAAGGGGCACGCTTGTCAGGAGGACAGTGGCGAAGCAGCGGGCCGCTTCTCCGACCTGAATGCTGCCCGGGACGATCGCAACCCACGGAGAAAGACAGCCATGCCCGATGCTGGCGACCCATACGACCAGCGCGGGAACAGGCAACAACGCCCAACGAGGCGATCCGTCGGGAACGTCGAGCTTGAAGGACGCGATTGCCGCGAGTACCGCCGTCAGCAGCGATGCCGCGATGCCTGCCAAATAGCTCGGGTTGCCGAGCTGCCGGGCGAGGTCCGGGCGCACGCCATGAGCGAGGGCAAGAAGCGCGAAGACAAAGGCGGGAAGCAATAGCCAGCGTAGCGAGCGCACCAGTGGTGGCGCGAGACGGCGCACCGGCTTCGCGTCGGCAACCAGGATCTCGATCAAGTCACTCGTTTTCATGACCGCTCGCCGTCAGATTTGACCATCAGCTTCCTCAACGTCTTCAGGCCCCGATGCGTCGCCACCTTGAGCGCGGCGATCGACAGACCCGTCACCGAGGACGCGTCGCGCAAGGACATCTCCTGCAGCTTGATCAAACGTATCGCGTCTCGCTGCCCCGGAGACAGTTGCCCGACTGCGTCTCGAAGGGCCTGTGCGTCGAGACCCTCCTCCCCGTAGTTCGCCGAGGGGGATGCAAAGGTTTCATGTTCCTGCGACATCGGCGATTCGTGTGACATCCTGCGGCCCTGGCGCCTGAGGCGGTCGACGATGCGCCGCCGCGCAATCGCCACCAACCAAGGGCCGAATGGCCTCGCTGGGTCATAGGTATGGCGGACGGAGTGGATCGAGAGAAGCACGTCCTGC
>JBDTIO010000004.1:0-2776 GCA_039936375.1 Caldimonas sp.
ACGCGAAACGCGTCGGCACCGACGCTGGCGAGCAGCGTCGCGCCGCCGCGCAGGCTGCGGATCGCCCGGCCGGCGCGCGAATGCAGCAGGTTGTGGCTGAACAGGCAGGCGGCGCCGACCAGCGCCCAGATCAGGTAGTAGATCGCGCGCGGCTCGAGCAGCCGCCACGGCCCGATCTGCAGCGGTGGAATGCCTGACAGGCCCGAGTGGCTGCCGAGCGCTTCGAGGTTGCCGAACAGCAGCGGGATCGACAGCCCCCAGGCGATGGTGCTGAGCGGCAGGTAGTGGCCGCCGAGGCGCAGGGTCAGCGCGCCGATCGCCAGGGCAGCGAGGCCGGTGAGCACCAGCGCGAAGACGAGGCCGAGCCACGGCGAGGCGGCGTGCGCCGTGGTGAGCCACGCCGTCGCATAGGCCGCGACGCCGACGAACGCGGCCTGGCCAAACGAGGTCGCGCCACCGATGCCGGTGAGCAGCACGAGGCCGAGCGCGACCAGCGCGCCGATGCCGATGTCGTTGAGCAGCGAGACCGCGAACGTGCCGAGCACCAGCGGTGCAAGCAGGATGGCAACGACGGCGATCACGAGGCCGCCGCGGCGCAGGGCGTGGCCGTCGAGGCGCCCGCTCACTCGTCGATCTCCTCTTCGTCGTCGTCGGCATGCGCGGCGAGCCACGAACGCAGCAGCAGGACCGGGATCAGCAGGCTGAAGACCAGCACGTCCTTCATCTCGCCACTCCAGAACGAGGCGAAGCTCTCGAAGATGCCGACGCCGAGCGCGCCGAGGGCCGTCACCGGATAGCTGACCAGGCCGCCGACGATTGCCGCGATGAAAGCCTTCAGGCCGAGGATGAAGCCCGAGTCGTAGTACATCGTCGTCACCGGGGCGATCAGGACGCCGACCAGGCCGGCCAGCAGCGAGGCGCCGGTGTAGGCGAGCATCGCCGTCTTCTTCGGCCGGATGCCCACCAGGCGCGCGCCGACCCGGTTAACCGCCGTCGCGCGCAGCGCCTTGCCGGTCACCGTGTGCTCGAAGAAGAGGAAGAACAGGCCGCTCAGCACCAAGGCCGATGCGACCATCAGCAGCGTCTGGCCGCCGATCGAATAGCCGGGCGCGATCGTCCAGGTGGCATCGACGAGCGGATGGGTGCGCGAGCCCTCCGGGCCGAAGAAGAGGAGGCCCAGGCCGGAGAGCAGGAAGTGCAGCGCCAGCGAGACGATCAGCAGCACCAGCACCGAAGCGTCGGCGATCGGCTGCAGCGTCAATCGGGCAAGCAGCGGCGCGATCGGCACCACCAGCGCGATCGCGGCGATGACCCGTAGCCAGCCCGGCGCATGCGACGCGAACACCACCCACGCCAGTGCGCAGGGCAGCACCGGCAGCGCGCCCCAGACGAGGATCGCCTTCGGAATCTGCGCGAAGCGATGCTGGCGCACGTGACCCACGATCTCCGCCAGGAGAGCCAATGCCGCCAGTATCAGCACCAGGCCGATCGTCGGCGGCAACCGATCGGTCTCGAACGCCGCCAGGCTCAACGCCGCGAAGGCCGCGATGTCGCCGAACGGCACGAAGACGACCCGGGTGACCGAGAAGATCAGCACCAGGCCGATGCCGGCGAGCAAGTAGATCGCGCCGGTGGCGATCCCGTCGGTCGACAGGATGAAGGCGATGTCCCAGCTCACTAGTGCACCCTAAGGCCTGCGGCCGGTCCCGCCGAGCGGGAATGAGCCTCTTCGGGCGGCCGGGCGAGGCTCACGGTTCACCGCCGTTCATGGACGCGGCAAAGATCAGTGCACCAGCATCCACTTGCCGTGTTCGAGGCGCACCACTTCGCGGGCGCGATCGTCGACGCCGTAGCGACTGTCGGGGCGGAAGTTGTAGACGCCGTGCGTGCCGACCACTTCCTTGGTGCTCGTGATGGCGTCGTGCAGCGCCGAGCGGAAAGCCGGCGTGCCCGGCTCGGCCGTCTTCAGCGCGCGCGCCGCGGCGTCGGCGAAGACCAGCCAGGCGTCGAAGGCATAGGCCGAGAACGCGTCGGTGCTCGGCACGCCGTTGACCTTGAGGTACGCGGCGCGGAAGTCTTCGGACATCTTCCTGATCGGATTGCCGGCCGGCAGCTGGTCGGCGACGACGACGGGGCCGGTCGAGGCGATCAGGCCCTCGGCCGAATCGCCGGCGACGCGCACGAAGTCGGGGTTGATGAGGCCGTGGTTGCCGTAGATGTGGCCCTTGTAGCCGCGCTTGGCGAGCTCGAGGTAGGGCAGCGCGCCGGGCGTGCCGGAGCCGCCGGTCATGACCGCGTCGGGATGGGCAGCGATGATCTTCAGGATCTGGCCGCTCACCGATGTGTCGGGCCGGGCATAGCGCTCGTTGGTCACGATCTTGATGTCGGTGCCCTGCGTGCCTTTGACCAACGCGTTGTAGACGAGGTCGCCCCAGGCGTCGGAAAAGCCGATGAAGGCGACCGTCTTGTCGCCGGCCTTCTTCATCTGGGCGATGACGGCGTTGACCATGAGATCGGTCGGCTGCGGAATGGCGACGATCCACGAGCCTTCGGGGCCGGCCAGGCCGATCGGCGTGAGCGCGATCATCGGCACCTTGCTCTCCTGCGCCACTGCGGCGATCGCCATTGACGACGGCACGCCGGCCGAGCCGATCAGGATGTCGACCTTGTCGTCCTCGATCAGCTTTCTCGCGTTGCGCCCCGCCGTCGCCGGATCGGAAGCGTCGTCGAGGACGATGAGCTGTACCTTGTGGCCGGCGATCTCCGGCTTGTAGGC
>JBDTIO010000005.1:0-5312 GCA_039936375.1 Caldimonas sp.
TGCCGCATCGTCGTGCGGCATCAGGGGTCGGCGCGCTCGTTGCGTTTCATGCCCTGCTGCATCGCCCGAACGGTGTTGTCGCGAACCTGGTTCTCGATGTTCCTGGCCTGCATGGGAACCGTGTCGCTGTTCGGATCGGCGGCCACCGCACCCGGCATGCCGCCGGGAATGCCGAGCGTCGCCCCGTCTCGGTCGCCCGGGCCCCCGGCAACGGCGGCGGCCTGTTTCGCAGCCTGGTTGGCGCGGGTCGTGATGCTGCTTTCGCCGCCGACTGCACCCACCGCCTGCAACTGCTTCTTGGCGATCGAGGCGACGATCGCGAGGGCGACGAGGAGCGAGAGAAAGCCGAAGATCGCCTTCATGGCCGCCTTTCGTGGTAACGAAGTGCAGCCCTATCGTAGCGCCCGCATCGTTCGGCCACGCAATCGCCGACGCCCGAGCGTGACATGCTGCCCTACTCCCACTCGATCGTGGCGGGGGGCTTGGACGAAACGTCGTACGTCACGCGATTGATGCCGCGTACCTCGTTGATGATGCGGCTCGACACCTTCTTCAGCAGCGCGTAGGGAAGCTCGGCCCAATCGGCGGTCATGAAATCGCTGGTCTGGACGGCCCGCAACGCCACGACGTGCTCGTAGGTTCTGCCGTCGCCCATCACGCCGACGCTTTTCACCGGCAGGAACACGACGAAGGCCTGACTCGTCAGTTCGTACCACGACCTCTTGCTGACCGGGTCGATCGTCTGGCGCAGCTCTTCGGTGAAGATGGCGTCGGCGCGGCGCAGCAACTCGGCGTACTCGCGCTTCACTTCGCCGATGATGCGCACGCCCAGGCCCGGCCCGGGAAACGGATGGCGATAGACCATGTCGTGCGGCAGGCCGAGCGCTACGCCGAGCTCGCGGACTTCGTCCTTGAACAACTCGCGCAAGGGTTCGAGCAACTTCAGGCCCAGCGTTTGCGGCAGGCCGCCGACGTTGTGGTGACTCTTGATCGTGATCGCCTTCTTCGTCCTGGCGCCGCCCGACTCGATCACATCGGGGTAGATCGTTCCCTGGGCCAGCCACTTGGCCTGCTTGAGCCTCGCCGCCTCGCGCGTGAACACTTCGACGAACTCGCGGCCGATGATCTTTCGCTTGGCTTCCGGATCCGACACGCCGGCAAGGTGACCGAGGAACTGCTCGCTCGCATCGACCGCGATGACCTTGACGTGCAGCCGGTCGGCGAACATCTCCATGACCAGGCGAGCCTCGTCCAGGCGCAGCAAGCCGTGATCGACGAAGACGCAGGTGAGCCGGTCGCCGATCGCCTTGTGCACCAGCGCCGCGGCGACGCTCGAGTCGACGCCGCCCGAGAGGCCGAGGATGACTTCGTCGTCGCCGACCTGCTCGCGGATCTTCGCCACCGCTTCGTCGATGTAGTTGCCCATCACCCAGTCGGGTTTTGCGCCGGCGATGTCGAGAACGAAGCGTTCGAGAATCTCGCGACCCTTCACGGTGTGCGTCACCTCGGGATGGAACTGCACCGCGTAGTAGCCGCGGCTCTCGTCGGCCATGCCGGCGATCGGGCAACTCGGCGTCGACGCCAACAGCGCAAATCCGGGCGGCAGCGCCGTCACCTTGTCGCCGTGGCTCATCCAGACCTTGAGCATGCCGTGCCCCGCGGCGGTGGTGAAGTCTTCCAGGCCATCAAGCAGACGGGTGTGGCCGCGAGCGCGTACCTCGGCATAGCCGAACTCGCGGTGCGTGCTGGCCTCGACCTGGCCGCCGAGCTGCTCGGCCATCGTGAACATGCCATAGCAGATGCCGAGCACCGGCACGCCGAGCTCGAACACCGCCTTCGGCGCGCGCAGCTCGTGCTCCTCGTAGGTCGAAGCGTGGCTGCCGGAAAGAATGATCGCCCTGGGCGCGAACTCACGGACGAACGCGTCGCCGACATCGTTCGGGTGAATCTCGCAGAAAACGTGCGCCTCGCGAATGCGCCGCGCGATAAGCTGCGTGACCTGCGAGCCGAAATCGAGAATGAGGATCTTGTCGTGCATCGTCTTGGCTGGTTGGGGCTACGCGGCGGCGCCGATCCGCGCCTGCCGGACCTTGTTGAAATGGCTCCAGGCCATGAACAGCCCGACGAGCTGCACCAGGGCGCAAAAGTAGAACGGCGTGCCGATCCGCCAGTCGCCGCGCGGCAGATGCGATACGACGCCGAGCAGCGGCGCGCTCAGCACCGGCGCCACCACCGCCATCAGGCTTTGCAGGCCGCTCACTGCGCCCATCGTCCGGCCCTGCGTCGTGGCGTCGGCGGCACTCGAGATGATGCTCTGGATCGACGCCGCGACGGTGAAGCCGAACAGGTTCAAGACGATGATGGCAAACATCATCCAGCCTTCGCTGGCCGCGCCGTAGGCCAGATATGAAAGCGCCGACGAGGCCAGGCCGATGACGGCCAGCCGTTGCGGCGTGAAGCGCTTGAGCAGGCGGCCGAGCAGGAAGCCCTGTACCAGCGTCGACAGGACGCCGACGGTGAACAGCCACCAGCCGTTCTGCTGCGGCCCCCAGCCGAACTTGAAGGTTGTGTAGAGCACCCAGCTCGTATAGAGAATGAACTGCGAGAGCGCAGCACAGGCGACCACCGCGACCAGCGCGCCAACGCCGCCGAGGTGGCGAAGCTCGGCGAGCGCGGCGATCGGGTTGAGGGCGGTGCGCCAGACGATCGGCCGGCGCTTCTCGGGCGGCAGCGACTCCGGCAGAACGAACCAGCCATAGAGCAGGTTGAGGAGCGACAGGGTGCCGGCGGCCAGGAATGGCCAGTGCACGTCGATCGCGCCCAGCAGGCCGCCGGTCACCGGGCCGAGGATGAAGCCGATCCCGAACATCGCGCCGAGCATGCCGAAGCGCTTGGCCCGATCGGCCGGTGCCGTGATGTCGGCGACGTAGGCGTTGGCGACCGACGCGTTCGACTGCATCGCGCCGCTGAAGAGTCGAACCACGATCAGCATCCACAGCTGAGTGGCCAGCGCCGTCACGAAGAAGCTGAGCGACAGCGCACAAAAGCCGATCAGCAGCACCGGCCGCCGGCCGTACCTGTCCGACAAGGCACCGAGCACCGGAGAGGAAACGAAGTTGGCGATGCTGAAGGAAAACGCGATGGCGCCGTACCACCACACCTGTTCGGCCTGCGACGAAGTGAAGCCGCCGACCAGCACCGGCAGCACCGGCACGATCAGGCCGATCGACATCATGTCGATCAGCACCGTGATCATGATGAAACGCATCGCTGCCGGGCGGGCGACAGCTGCTGGGCCGGTGCGCGCAGCGGTCACGATGCTCCTTACAGATCGAGACAGACCACGCCGCTCGCCGAGGCTGCGCGGCGCAGTGCTTTGTCTTTCGAGGCGAGTTGCGCACGCGTTCGCAGCGCCTGCTCGAGGTAGCTCGCATCGTAGAACGTGAGCGAATGAGCATCGGCCAGTTGCAGGATCGCGGCCATCCGCATCTCGTCGGGAGCGGGTTCGAGCCGCACGCGTGCTCGGCCGAGCACGCGGATCGCACGCTTGGCCTCGACGCCGGTCAGACGACCGCGCCGCACCGCCATGCGGAGAAGATTGCCCGCCTCCCAGGCCCAGAGTGCCGGCGCCTGGAACGGCCGGCCGCCGTCTACGGCGTCGTTGTAGAGCTGGTCGCCCGACGCACTTGCCTCGTCAGGCAGCAGCCACGCGGCCGCTGCCGAAGCGTCTATGGTGATGGCCGTCAATACTTGCGGCCTTCATCGCGAAGTTGCTTCCAGCCCGGACCCGGCCTGACCCGAGAGCGCAATTCCTGCATCAGCCGCAACTCACGCGCGACCTGTCGTGCAGTGGCGGCGGACGGACGAGCGAGAACGGGCAGCATCCGGGCAACCACCTTGCCGTGCCGAGTGATCTGCACTTCTTCGCCCGCTTCGACAGCGTCGACGAGAGACGAGAACTTCTGCTTGGCTTCGAATATGCCTGCTGTACGCATCTGTCCAGACTCCTGTTCTGGATATACTATAACGTCGGCTTGAGGCTCGCCGCCGGGCCGCCCCAAGCCTGGCGGCGTCCTCTCGAGGGCGGCGACCAAAGGAGCGCGGGGGCTCTCACTCGGCGCGGTAGTTCGGCGCTTCCTTGGTGATCTGCACGTCGTGGACGTGGCTTTCGCGCATGCCCGATGAAGTGATCTCGACGAATTCGGCCTTCTCGTGCATCTCGGCGATGCTGGCGCAGCCGCAGTAGTGCATCGCCGCTCGAAGGCCACCGCCCATCTGGAAAATGATACCGACGACCGAGCCCTTGTAGGGCACCTGCCCTTCGACGCCCTCGGGCACGAGCTTGGCGCTGCCCTCGGCGCCGGCCGCGCTGGCCTCGCCCTCCTGGAAGTAGCGGTCGGCCGAGCCCTGCTGCATCGCCCCGATCGAGCCCATGCCGCGATAGCCCTTGTAGGTGCGCCCCTGATAGAGGATGACCTCGCCCGGCGCTTCCTCGGTGCCGGCGAAGGCGCTGCCCATCATCACCGAATCTGCTCCAGCGGCGATCGCCTTGGCGAGATCACCGGAAAAGCGGACGCCGCCATCGGCGATCAGTGGCACGCCGCTGCCGGCGATCGCCCGGGCCACCGCATCGATCGCCATCACCTGCGGCACGCCGACACCGGTGACGATGCGAGTGGTGCAGATCGACCCCGGCCCGATGCCGATCTTCACCCCATCGGCGCCGGCCTCGACCAAAGCGAGCGCCGCCGCGCCGGTGGCGATGTTGCCGCCGACGACGTCGACGTCGGGAAAGTTGCGCTTGACCCAGCGTACCCGCTCGACCACGCCTTCGCTGTGGCCATGCGCCGTGTCGACGACGATCACGTCGACGCCGGCACGCACCAGCAGTTCGGCGCGCTCTTCGGTTCCTTCGCCGACGCCGATCGCGGCGCCGACGCGAAGCTTGCCGTGGCCGTCGCGCGCCGCGTTCGGAAAGCTGGTCTGCTTGGTGATGTCCTTGACCGTCATCAGGCCGCGCAGCTCGAACGCATCGTTGACGACGATCACGCGTTCGAGCTTTTCCTTGTGCATCAAGGCCTTGCCCTCGGCGAGCGACGCACCTTCGCGGACGGTGACCAGGCGATCGCGCGGCGTCATGATCTCCTTGACGGGCACGTCGAGCCGCGTCTCGAAGCGCAGGTCGCGGTTGGTGACGATGCCGACGACGGTCTTGCCCTGCACGACCGGAAAGCCGGAGACGCCGCGCGCCTTCGACAGCTCGATCACCTCGCGCACCGGCATGTCGGGGCCGACCGTGATCGGATCGCGCA
>JBDTIO010000006.1:0-3027 GCA_039936375.1 Caldimonas sp.
CCGTAGATCGGCTCGACCGAATCGATGGTGTGGCCGCCGGCGATCGGAATGCCGGCTTCGCGGCAGACCGACTCGCCGCCGCGGATCACCTCGCCGATCTGCGCGACGGTGAGCTTGTCGATCGGCATCGCCACCAGGGCGAGCGCCATGATCGGCTTGCCGCCCATCGCGTAGACATCGCTGATCGCATTGGTGGCGGCGATGCGGCCGAAGTCGAACGGGTCGTCGACGATCGGCATGAAGAAGTCGGTGGTCGCGATCAGCGCCTGCTCGTCGTTGAGCTGGTAGACGGCAGCGTCGTCGGCGGTCTCGATGCCGACCAGCAATTCCTTGGGCACGATGCCTCCCGCGCTCGAGCGCAGGATCTCCGAGAGCACGCCGGGCGCGATCTTGCAGCCGCAGCCGCCGCCGTGCGAAAAGCTCGTCAGGCGCAACTCGGCACCGGGCAGTGTGCAGGCGGTCGTGTCGGTGGTGGTGCTGGTGGTGGTCATGCGAGCTCGATGAAGATCGAAGAAGGCGATTGTCTCAGTGGCGCAAGTTCGATGCGGTAACGAGGTCGAGCACGAGCGCGCGAACGGCGCGCCGCTCCGCCGCTGGTCGAAAAAGCGGCTCGCGCAAAGCGCACTGCGCCGAGAGATGCGCCGCGAAGCCGGCGTCGGCGACGAAGCGGCGCATGAGCGTGGCCAACGCCGCTGCGTCGCCCGCAGCGAAGTAGCCGTCGTAGTCGGCACCGAGCAGGCCGACGTTGCCGTCGATGCGGCTGGCGAGCACCGGCACGCGTGAGCGCACGGCTTCGATGACGACGTTGGCGCCGCCTTCGATGCGACTTGGATGCACCAGCGCGCCGGCGCCGGCCAGGATGCGCCGCGTCTTCGCGTGCGATTGCGCGCCCAGCCATCGGTAAGCAGGGCACGACGCCATCGTCGCCCGGGCGGCGTCGCCGAGCGCCGCATCGAGCGCGCCGCCGAGGTGCGCGATCGTCGGCGGCCGGGCATCGCCGGCGAGCAGCCGGGCGGCATCCCACAGGGTCTGCGGATCCTTCTCGGGCCTCAGGTGACCGACAGCGACGAAATCGGCGTCGCCCGGCTGGCGCTCGGCGAGCACCGCCGGTGCCGACTGGACGATGACGCAGGCCCGCATCCGGCTCGCCGGGTCGAGCTTGTCAAGACCTCGCTCCTGAAGCACCACGACCCTGCTGGCACACTCCAGCGAATGACGAGCCCGCGCATCCGTTCGCAGATCCCGATAGAGGTCGGTGCCGGTCAGCACGAGCGCGAGCGGCCCGTCGGGCCAGCGCTGGCGAAAGCGATCGATCGAATCGGCCGAGCGCCGAGCATGCAGCGCGATCAGCACCGTGCCCTCTGCGTCGGCGTGCCATTCGGAGCGCACGTCCACCTCGCAGACCGGCGCGAGGAAACGCTGCCAGCGCGAGGCGGTGTGCCAGTTGCCGTTGTTGGCGTCGGCGAGCGCCGGCGAGACGATGCACACGCGCGGCGGCGAAGTCGGGGCAGTGGCCACCGAACGATCATGGCACGCGACGCATTCGCCGCCCGCGCGCATGCCAACCGCTGACGCGCGCCGCCTTGTCGGCGCCGCTCTGGTCGAGGCGCTGCGCGAAAGCCGGGCGACGACGCTCGCGCGCGTCATGGACCTGAGCGACGCCGCATGGCAGGTGCCGCAGCAGCCCGGCATCAATCCGATCGCATGGGAGCTCGGCCACCTCGCCTGGTTCGCCGAGTTCTGGATCGGGCGCGGCCCGCACACGCTGCGTGGCGACGGCTTCATCGACGCGGCCCAGCCGGCCCGCATCGCCGGGCCCGACGCGATCTTCGACTCGGCTCGGCTCGGCCACGCGGCCCGCTGGCAGACGCCGCTGCCGACGCGCGATGCGCTCGCCGCCCGGCTCGAGGCGCAGCTCGAGGCGTGCATCGCCGCGATCGTGACCCTGGGCGACAACGACGCAGCAAGTTACTTCCCTCGGCTCGCCCTCTTTCACGAAGACATGCACGGCGAAGCCTTCGCGTGGTTGCGCGCCGCGCTCGGCCTGCCGGCACCGATCGGCCTCGACACCTTGCCGATCGTCGGCTCCGACGATCCCTTGCGCATCGACGGCGGCCGCATCTCGATCGGCCGCCGCAACGACGCAGCCGGCTTCTCCTTCGACAACGAACTGCCGGCGACGACGACGACGCTGGCGCCCTTCGAGATCGACGCCCAGCCCCTGCGCACCAGCGCCTTCCTTCGTTTCGTCGAGGCCGGCGGCTACGACGATGCCGCGCTCTGGCCCGGCCGCGCCGGCGCGTGGCGTGCCGCACAGTCGCGGTCGCACCCCGAGCGCTGGCGGCGAACGAACAACGGCAGGTGGCAGACGCGCTGGTTCGACCGCTGGCGGCCACTCGATCCCGACGCGCTGCTCATCCACGTCAATGCCTGGGAAGCGGAGGCCTGTTGCCTCTGGGCGAAGCGGCGCCTGCCGACCGCGGCCGAATGGGAATGCGCCGCCGCCGACCCCCGCTTTCACTGGGGGAAAAGCGTCTGGGAATGGACCGCCAGCGCCTTCGAGCCTTATCCGGGTTTTCGGCCCGGGCCGTACCGGGACTACTCGGCGCCGTGGTTCGGCGATCATCGCGAGTTGCGCGGCGGCTCGTTCGCAACGAACGCGCGACTGCACCACCCGAGCTACCGAAATTTCTTCACACCCGAGCGGAGCGACGTCTTCGCCGGCTTTCGCACCGCCTCCTTGTCTTTCTGATCCACGGGATTCTTCATGTCGATCTTCCGCTTCCTCTTCGCCGCCGCCGCCCTGTCGCTCGGCCTCACCGCCGCGCCCTCATTCGCGCAATCGCCCGGCGTGCTGCGCGTCTCGGCCATTCCCGACGAGGCACCGACCGAGCTGCAACGCAAGTTCAAGCCGCTCGGCGACTATCTCGCCAAGGCCACCGGGCTGAAGGTCGAGTTCATTCCAGTGACCGACTACGCCGCCGTCGTCGAAGGCCTGGCCACCGACAAGCTCGACCTCGCCTGGCT
>JBDTIO010000007.1:0-4692 GCA_039936375.1 Caldimonas sp.
TGGAACATCTGCTGCAAGGTCGTGCCCAGGGTGCCGGCGCCCTCGGCTTCGCGCACCGCCTGCTTCAACTGGCCGAGGATCTGCGGCTCGCCCAGCACCATCGAATCGAGGCCGCTGGCGACGCGAAACGCGTGCCGTGCCGCTGACGATCCTTCGAGGACGTAGGCATGCGAGCGCAGTGCCTGGCTCGTCACACCGCCGATGCCGGCGAGCCAGTCGACGGCGGGGTCGACGATCGACGCCTCGGAGCCGACATACAGCTCGGTGCGGTTGCAGGTGGAGACGATCGCGACTTCGCTGACCCGCTCGTTGCGCGAGCGGAATGCCTGCAACGCCACCGGCAATTGCTCGGCCGAAAAGACGAAACGGCCGCGCAGATCGAGCGGCGCGGTCGTGTGGTTGAGCCCCAGCGCGAAGACGCTCATCGGCCGATTATAAAATTGCCGCCCGAAAGGCCGCATCCCTGCAACCCGTCGACGCCTTCTGGCACATCGCCAACTTTTTCGCGCCTGCGCTCGGCGTGGGCCTGATCGCGGCAACGGCGACCAAACTCATTTGGCGGCGCGAGCTGGCCACGTGCTCGTGGCTGCGACTGGCTGCTTGGGCCAGCGCCTCCATGGCAGCGGTTTCCATGATCGGCCTTTTCATCTTCGAACGCGACGGCAAGATGATCACCTATGCGGGGATGCTGGTCGCCTGTGCAGTGGCTCTGTGGGCGGCAGGATTTCGCCGGATTGGCCGCTGAGCTGACGAGCGGCGCACCGCGCGCCGTCAGGCGGCGGGGATCTCGCCGCGCAGCGAATGGCCGCGAACCTCGCTGATCCGCACCTGAACCATCTGTCCGACCAGCGTCGCCGGCGCTGCGAAGTTGACGACGCGGTTGCATTCCGTGCGACCCATCAGGTCTCCGAAATCCTTGCGGGAACGCCCTTCGACCAGCAGCCGCTGCGTCGTCCCGAGGCGGGAGCGGCTGATGGCTTCGCCTTGCGCTTCGAGCCTTGCCTGAAGTCGCTGCAGGCGCTCCAGCTTGCGCGCGGCGTTCGTTTCATCGCTCAAGGCCGCTGCCGGTGTTCCGGGACGAGGGCTGAAGAGGAAGCTGAAGCTGTGGTCGAAGTTGATCTCTTCGACGAGAGTCATCGTTCGCTCGAAATCGTCGTCGGTCTCGCCCGGGAAGCCGACGATGAAGTCGCTCGAGATGGCGATCTCCGGCCGAACGGCGCGCAGCTTTCGAACCGTGCTCTTGAATTCGAGCGAGGTGTAGCCGCGCTTCATGGCCGAGAGGATGCGGTCGCTGCCGTGCTGCACCGGCAGGTGCACGTGGGTGACCAGCTTGGCGATCCGGCCGTAGGCATCTATCAGACGTTGCGTGAATTCCTTGGGGTGGCTAGTCGTGTAGCGAATCCGCTCGATGCCGGCAAGCTCGGCGACGGCCTCGAGCAGGCGGGCGAAATCGGCGATCTCGCTCGTGCCGCCCATCGCTCCGCGATAGGCGTTGACGTTCTGGCCCAGCAGCGTCACTTCGCGAACGCCTCGCTCGGCGAGCCCCGCCACCTCCGAGAGCACGTCGTCGTAGGGACGCGAGACTTCCTCGCCTCGGGTGTAGGGCACGACGCAGTAGGAGCAGTACTTCGAGCAGCCCTCCATGATCGACACGAATGCGGTCGGCCCGACGACGCGGGCTGGCGGCAGATGGTCGAACTTCTCGATCTCGGGAAAGCTGATGTCGATTTGCGGCCGCTGCTCGGCTCGCTGCCGCTCGAGCATGGCCGGCAGCCGGTGCAGCGTCTGCGGGCCGAACACCAGATCGACGTACGGTGCCCGCGACACGATCGACGCGCCTTCCTGGCTGGCGACGCAGCCGCCGACGCCGATCAACGCGCCCTTCGCTTTCAGGTGCTTGACGCGGCCGAGATCGCTGAACACCTTTTCCTCGGCCTTCTCGCGCACCGAGCAGGTGTTGAAGAGGATGAGATCGGCCGCTTCGACATCGTCGGTGGCCTCATAGCCTGCGCTTTCGCGCAGGAGGTCCACCATCTTGTCCGAGTCGTAGACATTCATCTGGCAGCCGAAGGTCTTGATGAAGACGAGCGGCTTGGCGCCAGCGGCATCGCTCACGGCTTGGTCCAGGTCTGCGCGACCGGATCGAACGTCCAGGCCTGCGCGTCTTCGGGCGTCGTCGGCCACGGTTGATTGGCGGCCTCGCCGGGAGTCAGTATCCACACGTCCTTGACGAGGCCATACAGGTCGATCGTGTAGTGAACGAGAAAGCGACTACCGATCAAGCTGCCCGGAACGACGGTCATGTTGTTCGCGTCGCGAATTCGCGCCCCGGGCGCCAGCCGAGCCAGCTGGCCGTTGAGCGTGACTTCCGGCGCCTGAGCGAACACGAGCGCTCCGCGCAAGGCGCTTTGCGGAAAATTTCGCTGCACCTGCGCTGCCACTGGCAATGCCAGCGTCAATGCGGCGACGAGGAAGAGGGCGCGGCGAAGCATGGAGGTCTGGTGGCGCTTCAGGGACTCGAACCCCGGACCTGCGGATTATGATTCCGTCGCTCTAACCGACTGAGCTAAAGCGCCTGAACCCAGAAGTATAGCGAGCCGTCGTCGGCCAAGCGACGGCGCGGGCTGGCCCGATTCACTGCCGCAACGGGCACTTCTCGTCGGTCACGCCGATTCCCCGCATGTTCAGTTTCTTCAAGAAGAAAACAGCCGATACCGAAGCGCCGGTCGAGCGGCCGCGAACCGCGCTCGAATGGCTCAATACCGACGTCGGCGAGCTGTTCTTCGGCAAGAAGTCCGAGGCTCCGCCCACCGCCCGAGTGGATGAACGAGGCGAAGAGGCTGTTGCCGAACAGCCCGCGCCGACGCCGGCATCGGCACCGGTATCGGCGCCGCCCGTCGAGCCCGCGGAAGAAGATCGGCGCGACTGGCTCAGCCGTCTGCGTACGGGGCTGCGCCGCACCGGCTCGAGCCTGGCCGAAGTCTTCGTCGGCGCGACGATGGACGCGGCGATGTACGAAGACCTCGAGGCCGCATTGCTTCAGGCCGACGCCGGCGTCGCGGCGACGAACTATCTGCTCGACGACCTGCGAGGCCGAGTCACGCGCGCGGACGTGCGCGATCCCGCCGCCGTGCGCCGACTCCTCGCCGAGGCCATCGTCGACCTCCTCGCGCCACTCGAGAAGCCGCTCGTGATCGGCGCGCACGTGCCGACCGTGATCATGGTCGTTGGCGTCAATGGGGCCGGCAAGACGACCAGCGTCGGCAAGCTGGCGCGCCACCTCATGAACTCGAATCAGAAGGTGTTGCTGGCCGCCGCCGACACCTTTCGCGCCGCCGCGCGCGAGCAGCTTCTCGCCTGGGCCGAACGGGCCGACCCCGGCATGAATGCGCCGCCGGTGGCCGGTGCAGCGCCGAACTCGCAGCGCATCGAGATCGTCAGCCAGGAAGGCGGCGACCCGGCCGGCGTGACCTTCGATGCGGTCGTGGCCGGCAAGGCACGCGGCTGCGACGTTGTCATCGCCGACACGGCCGGCCGTCTGGCGACGCAGTCGCATCTGATGGAAGAGCTGAAGAAGATCCGCCGCACCATCGGCAAGGCCCAGGCCGGTGCGCCGCACGAAGTGCTGCTAGTGATCGACGGCAATACCGGACAAAATGCGCTCGCGCAGGTTCAGGCGTTCGACGCCGCCCTGCAACTGACGGGCCTCGTCATCACCAAACTCGATGGCACGGCCAAAGGCGGCGTGCTGGCGGCAATCGCTCTCTGGTCGCAATCGCGAATGGCGCCGCTGCCTGTCTATTTCATCGGCATCGGCGAGAAGCTCGCCGATCTGCAGACTTTTCGCGCCCGCGAGTTCGCCGAGGCGCTGCTGCGCTAACGTCGCTCGGGTGGAGGAAGGACCGGCGAAACCGATTCCTCGAGCTCGTCGAACCAGGTCGATCCGGCAGGCTCACTGACTTCGATGATCTCGCCCTGGCTCCAGTCGCGATCGGTGTCGGCGAACGGGTCGACCGCAGGGCCTTCGGCGGCTGCTGCGACCGGGCTCTCGGCCATGGCGGTCTCCTCGACCATGGCGGTGGCCTCGATCGCTGCGAGCGCCGGCGCCGGCACCGGTTTCCTCGCCAGGCTCGCCGGTACGGCGGGGGCATGGGGAAGGATTTTCTCGCGGGCCGCCTCGATCGTCGGCAGCCGCTCTTCGTTCCAGACGTGGATCGGAATGCTGGCCGACTTGAGGACGCGCGCCAGGCGGTCGAGACGGACGCGCAGCTTATCGGCGATCTGCTCGGCGGGGGGCCGGATCTCGACGACGGCCACCACTTGCGAAGTGACGTCGCAGACCACGAAGTCGACGCACTGGCTGCCGAGCCGACGCATCCACTCGGCGTACGAGTTGCGCTTGGGCACGTTGATGAAGCGCGCGATTGGCACCTGCGCAAGGATCAAGTATCCCGGCAAGGCGAGTTTGAGCGTGCTGAACGCAAGCCGCTCCTGCGAGCGAAGGATGCGCGTCGGCTCGGGGGGCCAGGCGGCTAGGGTGTCGAGCCGGTCCTCCGGTGCTTCCGCACGCGGCGTCGCGCCGGGCCGGCGCGCCAGCCACCAGACGATCGGTATCGCGCACAGCAGCGCGAGCACCGAAATCAGCAGGGGATCCATCGTTGCATCGTATTCGCCATGGTCAGTGTCGAGCCC
>JBDTIO010000008.1:0-30187 GCA_039936375.1 Caldimonas sp.
TATGCTTTCCCCTACGGAACTCGTAGGCCATCGGAGCCGGAAGCGCACCAATTTGCACGACAAGGACGAAGCGCGCGAAAGTGGTGGTTTGGTAAGTGCTTGTTGCGTAACATGTTTTCAGAACAAAACGCACCAATCTGCACGGAAAGTACGACTACCCAGCCAACGCGGAAGACGTGGCCCGTCTGAGACGATGGCGCGAAACGCGGCAGCCTTGAGGCAGGTCAAGCGGGGCCGGGGGCCGACACCGGAGAATCGACGTCACCGGCAGTCCCGGCAGCGAGCATCGGCGCGGCGCCGGGCACGCCAGCGCCGCTTCGCAGCAGGAACAGGACGATGACCCAGGAATTATTGCTTCGTCTCGATACGCACCCCTTCCTCGCCGATTTTCGGCCCGAGCACAAGGCGCGCCTGATGGCGCTCGGCAGCACCATGCACTTCGAGGCCGACGAAGTGATCTTCCGCGAAGGGGACGACTATTCGGTGTTCTACCTGCTCGCCGAGGGCATGGTCGCGCTCGAGTTGGAAGTTCCCGGCCACTTGCTGCGCGTGCAGACGGTCTACGCCGGCGAGGTGTTCGATTGGTCGTCCTTGCTGCCGCATGCGCCCAAGCACTTCCAAGCTCGTGCCCTCGATGCGGTTACGGCCTTGGCCTTCGAAGGCGAATCGTTGCGCGCTAGCTTCCAGAGCGATCCGGAGTTTGGGCTGGCGTTCGTGCTGCGTCTCTTGGGCGTCGTTTCGGGGCGGCTGCGCGCGACGCGACTGCAGCTCGCCGACATGTATTCGCCTGAAGCGCGGCGAGCAGGAACTTGAACGCCTGTAGCACTGCAACGAGGTTCGACATGAACCTGGCCACGACATTTCTGACCCTGAGCGAACCGCCATCGCTCGGTGGCGACGATTTTGACGTTCAAGGCGACTGGCTCTTGCACGGTACTGAACTTCGCACGATTGCATGCAGCTCGTCGCCTCCCTTCTAGCCGGGCTCGAACACGCGCTATATTGCCGGCGCCGACGACATCGGGCCATTCAACGCAGCCCGCGCCCACGCGCCGCCCCGTCATTGGAAGAACGAATGACTGATCAAGCAATTGTGGCGCCGGTCGTTCGCGCCGCCAGGCCCAACTTCCTGACTCTGACCCCCGTCTGCATCCTCGTCGGCATCGGCGTCGCGATGCAGCGGGGCGTTCATGTTTCAGTCGTCGATGCCACCCTGGTACTCGCCGGCGCCCTCCTCGCGCACGTCAGCGTCAACATGCTCAATGAGTACGCAGATTTCCGCTCGGGCCTCGACCTGATTACGGTGCGCACGCGTTCAGTGGCGGCAGCGGCAGCCTGCCCGCGCATCCCGAAGCGGCCAATGCCACACTCTTGATGGGCGGGATATGCCTTTCCGCGAGCGCGTTGATCGGGGCTCTATTTCGTTCGCGAGCGAGGTTTCGGGCTGCTGCCGCTGGGGCTGGCTGGGCTTGTGCTCGTCGCGACCTACACGCCGATCGTGACGCGCCGCCCGCTCCTGTGCCTGCTTGCACCGGGGAGCGGGTTCGCTCCGGTCATGGTGCTGGGAACCTCGTTCGCGCTCGGCGGTGGGTACTCTTGGGCAGCGCTTGCGGCTTCGCTGCCACCGCTGTTCCTGGTGAGCGGTCTGCTGCTGATCAACCAGTTCCCCGACATCGACGCGGATCGCAGGATCGGCCGCCGGAATCTGCCCATCGCAATGGGCCGGCGGCGCAGCGCGGTGGCGTTTGACGTTCTCGTCTTCGCCGCATTTCTTTCGATGGCAGCGGCCGCGGCCATCGGCCTTCTTTCGCCATGGTCGCTGCTTGGTCTGACCGGGCTCCCCGTGGGCGCCTTCCTGGCGCAGCGCGTCTACCTCTACGCTGACGACCTGCCTCGGCTCGTGCCCTCCCTGGGCATCAACGTCGCCATGATTCACGCGAGCCTGCTCCTGTTCGGGCTCGGCCTGCTCTGGCGCTGATACCAGCCGATCGGTTCAGGTCGCGAACAGCGCCGAGTTGTCAACGAAGATCTGATAGTCGTAGATGCGCTCGTCGCGCACCTTCATGACATTGGCAAAGGGGACGCACAGCGAACTGCCGTCGTGCCGGACATAGGTCACGTTGCCCGTGACAACAAGGGCTCCGGGGACCGACCAGCGATCCTCCACTCGATGCTGCAATTCATGAAGCGCGGCGAACAGTCCCGCAATGCTCTCGCCGATCGCATCTCGGCCCCGTACGGGGGCTTGATTGGCGAAGCGCAATGACGCTTCCGGGCTCAGAAAAGCGACAAAAGCCGATGCGTCCTTGCGGTCGATCGCCGCAAACAGATCCTCGACCCAGCGGCTTTCGGACGAAGCGGCAGGTTTGG
Source organism: Caldimonas sp. (assembly GCA_039936375.1). Classification (GTDB taxonomy): domain Bacteria; phylum Pseudomonadota; class Gammaproteobacteria; order Burkholderiales; family Burkholderiaceae_C; genus Schlegelella_A. The sequence continues at coordinate 2,371 of JBDTIO010000008.1, forward strand.
AGACCCTATTCAAAGGACTGCCTCAAATCCGGTAGCGCAGACCGGCACGACCGAAGTTGCTGCGGCAATGGGGCTTGATGCGCCGCGGGGTGCGATAGGCGTAGAGACGGAGATGATCCGAGCCTTCGGAGAAAGCGCATCCACGGTTCGCGCGCGCTTGCCGCTACTGCAGACCGTGAACCTTCTTCACGTCGGCGATAGCGCCGGCCGAGTGGCACACCGAACATGTCTCTGTGCTGGAGGCGCTGCTGCCGATCAGCGACTGGGTGATGTAGAACGACGCTCCGTTCTGCTGCATATGCGAGCGCGACGTCACATCGTCGTGACAACCCGAACATGCGGCCGCCGTCGGCGTGATGCGCGAATACAGCGAACTGTCGGCAAGCGCCGCTGCCGGTGCAATGGTCTTGCCCCCCGAACCGTTCAAGACGACGGTTGCGTGGGTATCGATCGTCGTCCCGAGCAGGCCCGCAGCCAGGGGCGGCTCGTAGGTCGTGCCGGAATGGCATTGCGAGCAGTTGGCCAGCGTGCCCGGGTACAGCACGTCGGAGAAGCTGTTGACGCTGCCGCCGAATCCGTAGATCACGAAATCCGAACTGCGGAATGCGGCCCCGTGGATCGAATGGATCAACGCGTTGAAATCGATCGGCCGCTGCTCGAGGCCGTCAACGGTCGCGGTGTTGACCTGATTGGGAACGCCATCCGGATCGATCGGACGCTGCGAGATGTCCGTTGCGTTGGGGTTGTGGCACATGACGCAGAGGGTGACGTTGTCGGTGCGGTTGTTCCCGTGGAGCGACAGGCCGTCGTTCTGGCCGTGGCAGTTCTGACAATTAGCGACGTCGACGACGGCGCGTCGCGCCGTGGGAGCGGCGTCGGTGATCGCAAAGTACTGCACGACGGAAGTGACTGGCACTCGATCGGTGAAGGTGCCGTTGCCGTCGAAGTCGCCGGCCGGATGGCCTTCGATGGCAACCGCACCGGACCCGGTCGCAGATATCGGAACGGCAAGCGGAGAAGTCACCGTGTAGGTGCCGTCCCCATTGGCGACCGCTGTCTTGAGGGCGTTGATGCTCACCGGCTGGCCCGGGTAGGAGTTGCTGCCGACGTTGCCGTAGTCGGCGGTGCTCCATGCCAGGTCGATGTTCAGGGCCGCGGCGCCGCCGCCGGCGGTGAATGCCGGGTCGGCCTTGATGTCGTAGGTCGAGTTTCCATTCTGCGGATTGGTCACCGAAATGACGATCAGTGGCTGCTGGCCCGGCGCCGTGTTGCTGATGCCGAGAATGTTGAACTTGAAATTCGCCGCCGCGACCTTGCCCGGAATCAGGTGCACATCGGCCACGCTGCCGGCCACCCGATTGGCGGAATGGCAGATCGTGCACTCGCTGTTGTCGGTGACGACGCCGCCGGGATGGCCGCCCGCCGCGCCCTGCGCGAAATCGATGTTGTCGTGGCATGCGCCGCACGCCTGGATCGTCGGCAGGTCGAACGCCAGATGCGCGTCCGGCGTCTTCGGGTTCGCCGGATCGTGGCACTTGGTGCAATTGCGAACGTCCTGCGGGAACGCAACGTCCGAAAAGTCGTTGACCGAATTTCGAAAGCCGTAGATCACGTACGGGGTGCCAGCCTTGACGCTGGGCAGATTCTTGCCATCGTGGATCTTGTGGATCATCACCTCGAAGTCGAGCGTGTTGCCGCTGTTGGCTTCCGTGCTGCCCGGGTTGTGGCAGGTCACGCAAAGGCGGGCATCCTGGCGCGGGCCGCCATGTGCGGCGAGATGATCGTGACACGAGTTGCACGAGGCCGTATCGATCATGTCTCGCGTCGGAATATTGGCCACGTTGCCGGTCGACGGCTGCCAGTCGTAGACCCCATTGCTGGCCTGCGGCAAGGTGCTCGAGCGGATGGCGAGCGCAACGCGATGCGTCAGGGTCGGATCGAAGGAAACGGCGATCGGGCTGGCGACGGCGGCGATGTTCGTTCCGAAGGTGTACGTATAGGTGCCGTCGCCGTGATCCGTCAATGATCCGCCCGAGTCCGTGGTGGCGTTCACCGTCGGCTGGGTTCCCGGCCCGACGCCCGGCGTCGGCGTCTGCGTGGTATTGATGTAGCTCTGCCAGGTCTGCGGGTCACCGTTCGTGCCCGGCACCAGTTTGGCAAGCGTCACCTCGAGCGTGCTGGCGGGCAGCCCGGCATATCCGACATTGCTCTGGTTGACGGCGCTGAAGTTCAGCGTCGAGGTCGCACCCAGTGTGACACCGGTGATCGTGACCGTGAGCGACGTGAGCGGCCCCGACGAAGGCGGCCCGGGGGGGCCGGCAGGCCCCTGCGCGCCGGTCGCTCCGGTGTCGCCACCGGAACAGCCTGCCAACAACATGACGAGCGCGACCCCCGCACCCACGAGGCCTGACCGATAAGGGTGTTTGCTCCCAAAGCCGTATCGCATCTGGGTCCCTCCGGACCAGCCCCTGTGAAGCAAATTCGAACACCGGGGGCCGGACGCGCGATTGATGTGGATCAAGCTTTGTCGTGAAGGATCAGGAAGGAGATCTTCGTACCGGGCTTTGCGTCGCTCGCAACGCTCGGGTTTTTCCGGGTGGCAGGACCTGGAGCAAAGAATGTAGGGAGGCGCGTTGGCGCGGCGGATCAGGAATCACGTCGCGCCGGCTGCCCCGAACGCCTGTTCCTCGGCAACGCCTTCGGGCATGCTGATCTCGAGGTTGACGATCGCATTGCGCTCGAGCTCGAGCGCAATGCGGCACGCGATCACCTTGCGCACTCCCGTCGGCAGCGGCTGATAGGCGGCTGCGCCGCCATGAGGCCGAGCGACGCAAGCCCGCGTTTCGGCGCGACGGCGCGACCGATCGGCTGCAGTGGCCGATCGATCACCATCGCATGATCGTCACCGGCTCATTTCGCGGGCAGGGCGGGGATCATCCACGCCAGCCAACTGCTCTGCAGCATCACGAGGATGCCCAGCAGCAAAGTGAGAAAGATGCTGTGCCAGAACGTGCGGGCGAAGACCACGCCCTCCTGACCCTTGAGGTCGGTCGTGCATACCCCGGTGGCGATGTTCTGCGGCGAGATCATCTTGCCCATGACGCCGCCGGACGAGTTGGTCGCCGCCATCAGCACCGGGCTCAGGTTGAGCTGCCTGGCGGCCACCACCTGCAGGTTGCCGAACAGGGCGTTGCCCGACGTGTCGCTGCCCGAGAGAAACACGGCAACCCATCCGAGGAACGCGGAGACCAGCGGAAACAAGGCACCGGTCGAAGCGACACCCGAGCCCAGCGTGTAGCTCATACCGGAATAGTTCAGCAGGTACGCAAGACCGATGATCAGCATCACGGTCGCGATCGCGATGCGGGTCTGCACCCAGGTCTGCCGCACGCAATCGAAGAAGACGCCGGGGCCGGTGCGGGTCCATAGGGCCGTGATGACGGCCGACAGCAGGATCGCCGTTCCCGTTCCCATCGGCTCGAAGTTCCAGACCGCTGCATAGGCCTTCTGATAGGTGCTGATGAAGACGGCGTTGTGAAGGCCTGGCCAGGAGATCTTCAGGTCGCCGATGGCCGCAATCTTGAAGTTGATCCAGACGATGACGATCACCGAGACCACGATCCACGGCATCCAGCCGCCATAGCCGACGCGTGCCTCACCTTTTGCTGCGGCATGACTGCGCATGACCGCGTAGGCCGGGTCCGGATCGGTTTTCCAGACATTCAGAAAGGCCACGGTGACGATAAGCGAGATCAGCGATGCCAGCACATCGGTGAGCTGGTAGCTGATGAAGTTGGCCGTGACGAACTGGGTCAGGGCGAAGCTGCCGCCGGACACGAGCAGCGCCGGCCAAAGCTTGGTGATCGATCGGGGGCCTCCGTACATGCCCACCACGTAGAACGGAAGCATGAGGGAGAAGAAGGGCAGCTGCCGTCCCACCATCGCCCCCAGCGTGGCGGGGTGCAAGCCCGTGACGGCACCCAGCACGGTGATCGGCACGCCGAGCGCACCGAAGGCCACCGGTGCGGTGTTGAACATGAGCGTGTAGGTGAGCGCTTCGAGCGCCGGAAAGCCCAGGGCAATGAGCAGCGCACTGGTGATGGCCACCGGGGCGCCGAAGCCGGCGATGCCTTCGAGCAGGCAGCCGAAGGAGAACGACACGACCAGCAACACGAGACGCCGGTCGTCGGGCAGGTGGTCGAGCATCCACTGTCGGAATTGGTCGAACCGCCCTGACTTGACGGCCACGTTGTACAACAGCAGGGCCGTGAAGACGATGTACATCACCGGCACCAGTGCCAAGGCCATGCCGGCGGCGACGGAATCGAGCGCAAGACCCAACGGCATGCCCCACACGGCGATGGCGATGATCAGACCAACGACCAGGCCGGCGAGCGACGCCTGCCATGCCGGACGGCGCAGCAGCCCCAGCATGACGAGGGCCACCGCGATGGGCAACACGGCGACGATGAACGACCACAGCAGCGAGTTGGCGACGGGCGTGAGCGGCTGCGTGAAGACGATGCCCGCGGGCAATGCGATCGTTGGCGACATGTTGTACTCCGCTCGGTTGTTCAGTTCGTTTTGGAGGTCGCGTGGGCAGCCACGGGAATGACGGTGAAACTGCGAACGCCTTGCGCACCCCGGATCAGCACGCCCTCGATGTCGGCCGTGGCCGAGGGGCCGCTCATCAGGACGGCATAGCGCGCGTCGAAAAAGCGGCGGTCGCGATAGGCGTGGTGCAGGTTCGGAACGATGCTGGCCGGATCGAGCAGCACGACAAGGTGCTGGGGCAGGAATCCGATCGCGTTGACGCGGTACTCGTTCTCGCTCAGCCAGACCGAGCCGGTCTCGGCGACCCCGAAGGCGGCGCGGACGACGCCGACATCGACATCGTCGAGTTCCGCCGGATGGCGTACCGTCTCGATGCGGCGTGTGCCGGCCACCTCCGCTGCCGCGGAGCAGATCACCCCCGCCTGCGGAAAGAGCGTCCGGATGAACTCGTCGAGCGAGGCCCCGGCAGGCGCTTCGGCCATCGCGCCGCCCATGCGCGCGAGCGCAGCGCCGAAGGCGGCCAGGGGATCGGCAAGCGGCCGGTCGAAGGTCGGCAACGTCGGAAGCTCGCGCCGGGCCGGCTGGTTGCGCCGCACCCGTTCGAGAATCAGCTCGCGGCTGCTCACCCCTCGCCCCGGCGATTCTTCAGATACCACTGGCGGAAGGTCGAAGCGGGTGCGGCAGGCACCTCGCGCTGGCGGCCCCAGGCGTTGAACGGGTTGTAGACGAGAAAGCGTGGCAGGTGCTCGATGCCCGCGGCCGCAGCCTCGACAGCGGCACGGTAGAGCTTCGGGCTCGACAGCACCTTGCCGGCCAAGCGCATCGCCTCTTTCTTGACCATCGGCAGCTGGTGTCGCTCGGCGATGATCTGGCGCCATTTGTAGATCTGCTCGTGGATGTTGATCTTCACCGGGCACACGCTGGTGCAGCTGCCGTTGAGCGTCGACGCGAACGGCAGCGAGCTGTACTTGCGAAGGTTGAAGGTCGGGTCGATGATCACGCCGATCGGCCCGGAGTAAGTCGCGCCGTAGCTCAGCCCGCCGCTGCGCCGGTACACCGGGCAGGTGTTCATGCAGGCGCCGCAGCGTATGCACTTGAGCGAATACCAGAAGTCCTCCATGCCAAGGCGCTTGGAGCGGCCGTTGTCGACCAGCACCACGTGCATCTCGGTGCCCGGGCGCGGCGCCCGGAAGTGCGAGGTGATCTGGGTGATCGGCGAGCCGAGCGCGCTACGCGACAGCATGCGGACGAAGACGCCGAGGTGCTCGATCTTCGGCAGCAGCTTTTCGATACCGATCGAGGCGATGTGCAGCGACGGCACGTTGGCGCCAAGGTCGGCGTTGCCCTCGTTGGTGCAGACGACGAAGCTGCCGGTTTCTGCGACCGCGAAGTTGGCGCCGGTCATGCCGGCGTGTGCCTTCAGGTAGTACGGCCGCGTGTGCTGACGCTGGCTCTCGGCGAGGTAGGGAATGTCGCTGTTCTTCGGGTCGGTGCCGATCGTCCGGCCGAAGACCGCGGCGACGTCGGTCCGCAGTTTGTGCACCGCCGGGACGACGATGTGGCTCGGCGGCTCGTCGTCGAGCTGCTGGATGCGCTCGCCGAGGTCGGTCTCGACGATCTCGATGCCGCGGTTCTCGAGGAACGGACGCATCTCGCATTCGTCGGTCAGCATCGACTTGCTCTTGACCAGGATCGTCGCCTGGCGCGACTCGAGGATGTCGAAGACGATCTGGTTGTGCTCGGCGGCGTCGCGGGCCCAGTGCACGACCATGCCGTTGGCGGTCGCGTTCTTCTCGAACTCCTCGAGGTAGTCGCCGAGATGGGTCAGGGTGTGTTCCTTGATCGCCGAAGCGAGCGCGCGTAGCTCCTCCCACTCGGGTATCGCCTCGCTTTCGGCATCGCGCTTCTTGCGCAGGTCCCAGAGGCGCTTGTCGTGGAAGTCGGCGTGATCCTTCGCCTCGATGAACTTCGACGAGGCCTCGGCGTGGTCGACGCGGCTCATTCCCGCGCCCCGTTGAGCACCTGCGCGATGTGGATGAAGCGCAGCGGCAGCCCGGCCCGGCGGGCGCAGCCCTGCTGGTGCATCACGCACGACATGTCGGGCGAGACGATGTACGCGGCGCCGGCCCGGTGATGGTCGTCGACCTTGTCTTGGCCCATCTTCACCGACACCGGCTCCTCGAACACCGAGAAGGTGCCGCCGAAGCCGCAGCATTCGTCGGGGCGCTCCGGGTGGACGAATTCGAGGCCTTTCACGGCAGCGAGCAGACGCGCCGGCTTGCTGAACGCCGGCTCGACGATTTCGGAGGTATTGGCCTCGCGCAGGCCGCGCAGGGTGGCACAGCCGATGTGCAGGCCGACCTTGTGCGGGAACTCGGCCCAGGGAAACTCGCGCACCCCGAGCACGTCGTGCAGGAACTCGACGAGCTCGCGGGTGTTACGCCGCGCCGCTTGCACCGCCGGCGTCTGCTCGATCGCCGTCATCTGGTCGCGCACGTGGTGGGCGCAGCTTCCCGAGGGCGTCACGATGTGGTCGTAGCCTGCAAAGTTCTTTGCGAAGAGTGCCTCGGTGTCGTGCGCATCGTCCTGGCAGCCGCTGTTCGCCATGGGCTGGCCGCAGCAGGTCTGATCGAGCGGGTAGTCGACCTCGCAGCCGAGCCGCTCGAGCAACTCGAGCGTGGCGACGCCCACTTCGGGAAAGAAAGCGTCGATGTAGCACGGTACGAACAAAGCCACTTTCATGCGAATGCACCACCTTGCTTTTCGGAGCCGAAGCCCCGAGGCCAACGGGCCGACAGCGCCGCAGGATTCGCGCAATATGCGGCCGCGCCAGCCGCGACGATTGAGCCAAATCAAGTCGGGCCAATTTCCGCCGTCATGGAAAACCCGGCACGCAGCCTTACCGGCGAGCGCACGGCGATTCAGCGCAGCGCCTCGCGCCGGCGCTCGCACAGAAAATCCTCGGGGTCGGGGTCGAGGGCGTCGCGTGCCGCGACGATGCCGATCGGCTTCCCGTTCTCGACGACCGGCAAGTGGCGAACGTGATGCTCGCGCATGAGCAGCAAGGCGCGACCGAGAATCTCGTCGGGCCCGATCGTGACCGGCGCCGGCATCATGACCTCGCCAACCCCGAACGCTCGTACGTCCCGACCCAGGGCGACGACGCGAAAGACGATGTCGCGCAAGGTGAAGATGCCGACCAGCACGCCGTTCTCGACGATCATCACCGCTCCGATGCCTCGCTCGAGCATCAGGCACGCGACATCGAAGACCTTGTCCAGCGGTGCTGCCGTGACCGCCTTGTTCGTCTCGAACAGGCGACGGATCGGCTGATTCAACATGGCTGCCCCAGAGTCGGCCACGCCCTAACGTATGCCTCAGGCCGCGCTCCCCCTTGATCCCGGACAACCCGCTGCAGATAGTTGTCATGTGCTAGACGTAACCCGGCTGACCCCGAGCGCCCCGCCGCCCTCGCTTGTTCCAGATCAAGTCAGGCGACCGCGCCGGTCTTACGCTGGCCTCATGAACACGCCGCCCCGCCCGCCTCAAGCCAAGCCCTCCGCCGCTCCTGCCGCGGATGCCTATCCCGTTCCCGATGATTGGCATCGCCGGACGCTCGTCGCGCTTGCGCAGCTAGAAGGGCTCGTGGCGCGGCTCGAGGCAGGCACCGTCGATGCGCAGGCGCGGGCCACCGCTGCCGAGGTGCTCCACCACTTCTCCAGCAGCTCGCTTCAGCACCATGTCGACGAAGAGCGGTACGTCTTTCCGGTCCTCGCGGAGAGCCCCGATCCCGAGATGTCGCAGGCGGTGCTGCAGCTGCGCCAGGACCACGCCTGGCTCGACGAAGACTGGCTCGAGATCTCGCCGCACCTCGACGCCGTCGCCTGCGGCCAGGCGGCGTACGACATCAACGTGCTTCGCGAAGGCGTCAACGCTTTCGCGGCGCTCTCGCGCGACCATATCGCCCTCGAGGAGTCCTACCTCTACCCCCAGGCCGACACCCGCATGCAGCCGGGTCAGCGCCGCGAGATGGGCCGCGAGATGGCGGCACGACGCCGGGCCGAACGGCGCACTGCCGGCAAGGCCCACTGAGCCTCGGTTCGCAGCCGGGATCGCTCGCGCTGCCTCACTTCAATGCCATCGAGGCCATCTTGCGGCGAATGAACGCAAGCTGCGTCAACAGCGGTAGCTGCTTCGGGCAGACATCGTGGCAGCCGAGCAGCGACAGGCAGCCGAAGGTGCCGTTGTCGTCGCCGATCAGCTCGTAGAAATCGTCGTCGCTGCGCATGTCGCGAGGATCGAGGCGGAAGCGGGCGATCTTGTTGAGCCCGACGGCGCCGACGAAATGCTCGCGCATGCGCGCCGACCCGCAGGCGGCGACACAGCAGCCGCACTCGATGCAGCGGTCGAGCTCGTAGATCTTCTCGGCGAGCTCGGGCTCCATGCGCGCCTCGAGCCGGCTCAGGTCGGGTTGCGCCTCCTGCTGGTGGACCCAGGTCTGCAGGCGCTCGCTCATGCCGCGCATCCAGGTTCCGGTATCGACCGAGAGATCGCCGATCAGCGCGAACACCGGCATCGGCGCCAGGGTGATCTCGGCCGCGAGGTTGCGCGTCAGGGTGCGGCAGGCCAGGCCGGGGCGGCCGTTGATCAGCATGCCGCAGCTGCCGCAGATGCCGGCGCGGCAGACGAAGTCGAACTGCAGCGACGGATCGAGCTTCTCGCGGATCTCGCTCAAGGCGATGAAGAGCGTCATCCCTGCGGCATCCTGCAGCTCGTAGGTCTGCCAGTGCGGCGCCAGCTCGGGCTGCTTCGGATCGAAGCGCAGGGCGCGGATCTTCAGCAGGCGCGGCTCGCCTGCCCGATCGGCCGGCGCGGCCGCGCCCGTCACGTTCGGATTCGGGACCGGATGGATCGGGATCGTCATGGCAGCGGCTCGTCGATGCGCTCGTTGCGGCCGCGCAGCCACGCCGGCAGGAGATCCTGATAGGGCATGAGCTGCTCCTGCGTGGCGAAGCGGGACGCCTCGCCGAGGCGCTCGCGAACGGCGGCCACCTCGGCAGCGCGGGCGGCGGTGTCGGGATGGTCGACGTAGTCGCGCGCGCCGTAGCCGCGCCAGCCGGGCGGAAGCTCCATCGCCTTCACGTCGAGCGCCTCGTAGGCGAGTGTCGGCAGCGTGTCGGTGTCGTGCTGCCAGGTGGCGATCGTGCGCTTCAGCCACCGGGCGTCGTCGCGGTGCGGGAAGTCCTCGCGGAAATGGGCGCCGCGGCTTTCGGTTCGCTCGGCGGCGCCGTGGGCGACGCAGAGGGCGAGCTTGAGCATCTTCTGCACGCGGTAGGCGGTGACGAGCTCGGGGTTCGCGCCGGCCGCCTTGTGGCGCAGGCCGATGTGGCGGCTGCGCTCGAGCAGCGTCTGCAGCTCGTCGACCGCCGCGGCGAGCTCGGCGCCGGTGCGAAAGATGCCGACCTTGGCGGTCATGATCTCCTGCATCGCCGCGCGCAACACCGAGGCGTCCTCGCTGCCGCCACCCGAAACGAGGTGGTCGAGCTTGGCCTGCTCCGCGGCGACGAACTCGTGCACCAGCGCCGTCGGGATGCGGACTTCGCTCTCGGCGCGCTCGCAGAACTCGGCGACGAAATCGCCGACGATCATTCCGGCGACGACGGTCTCGGCGACCGAGTTGCCGCCCAGGCGGTTGAAGCCGTGCAGGTCCCAGCAGGCCGCCTCGCCGGCAGCGAAGAGGCCCTTCAATGTCGGGCTCTGGCCGGTGTGGTCGGTGCGCACGCCGCCCATCGTGTAGTGCTGCGCCGGGCGCACGGCGATCAGCTCGTGCACCGGATCGACGCCGAGGAACGATTCGCAGATCTCCTTGACCTCGCGCAGGTTCTTCTCGATGTGCGCCCGACCGAGGAGAGTGATATCGAGCCAGAGATGGTCGCCGAAGCGCGACGGCACGCCCTTGCCCTTCCTGATGTGCGTCTCCATGCGCCGCGAGACGACGTCGCGCGACGCCAGTTCCTTCTTCTCGGGTTCGTAGTCGGGCATGAAGCGATGGGCATCGACGTCCTTCAGCAGGCCGCCGTCGCCGCGGCAACCCTCGGTCACGAGGATCCCAGCGGGGAAGATGCCCGTCGGGTGGAACTGCACTGCCTCCATGTTGCCGAGCGTCGCGACGCCGGTCTCGAGCGCGATGGCGGTGCCGATGCCCTCGCAGATGACGCCATTGGTCGTCACCCGGTAGAGCCGCCCGGCGCCGCCGGTGGCGATCACCGTCGCCTTGGCAACGCAGGCGCTGAGCTCGCCGCTGATGAGGTTGCGGACGACGGCGCCGTAGCAGCGCCCGCCTTCGTGGATCAGGGCGATCGCTTCCACGCGCTCGTGCACGGTGACCGATTCGGCGATAGCCCGGTCGCTCATCGTGAACAGCATAGCGTGGCCGGTGCCGTCGGAGACATAGCAGGTACGCCACTTCTTGGTTCCGCCGAAGTCGCGCTGGGCAACCAGCCCGTGCGCCTCGTCGCGCTCGGTCAGCGTCACCGGCTGGCCGTTGATGACCACCTGGCGGTCGCCGCGGGCGACGCGGCTCCACGGCACACCCCAGGCGGCCAGCTCGCGCACCGCCTTGGGCGCGGTGGCGACGAACATGCGGACGACGCGCTGGTCGGCGCCCCAGTCGCTGCCGCGAACCGTGTCCTCGAAGTGCACGTCCTCGTTGTCGCCCTGCCCCTTGATGACGTTGCCGAGCGAGGCCTGCATCCCGCCCTGCGCGGCCGCCGAGTGCGAGCGCTTGGGCGGCACGAGCGAGAGGATGACGGCGTCGTGGCCCCGCCTCCTGGCGCCGATCGCCACGCGCAGCCCGGCGAGGCCGCCGCCGATGACGAGGACGTCGGTGTACTCGATCTTCATCGCGGCGCCGTCATTGCGGAAGGACCCAGGCCGGCGTGTAGCGCTCGCCGGCGTGCGCCGCGTGCTCGACGCCGAGGCGCACATAGGCGGCGAGCGTGGCCAGACCGAGGACGAGAAAGAACGCCGTCAACGCCCACTTGAGCCACTTCAGGCGCCGCCGCGTGGCGTCCGGATCGCTGCCATCGAACCAGCCCCATTTCACGGCCAGCCGGTACAGGCCGATGCCGCCGTGCAACTCGACCACAAACAGGAGCACGAGGTAGAGCGGCCAGAAGTGCCCGCTCCAGACGCGATCGGCGCTGCCATAGGGACCGATCAGGTCGGGGCGCGTCAGCATCACATGCAGGTGCGCCGAGGCGAGGAAGAACATCGCGAAGCCAGTGACGACCTGCCACCACCAGAGCGTCGTGTCGGCGTGGCGCATCGTGCCGACGTGGTCGCGGAAGGCCCGGTACTGCGCATAGTTGATCGGAAACTTGCGCAAGGCGAGCAGCGCGTGCATGACGAGCAGCGTCACGACGCCGGCGACGACGATCGAGACGATCCACGGATACGAGTGGCCGAGGATGAAATAGCCTTCGAAGAAGCGCGTCACCGTCCACATCGCATCCTTGCCGAGAAGGATCGACGAGACGAAGAACATGTGGCCCCACATGAAGAGCGCCAAGACCAGGCCGCTGGCGCTCTGCAGCACGTCGAGCCGCGCCGGCCAGCGGCTCTTGCGCCCCGGGCGTGTCGTGCAAACGCCGATGTCGAGCGCAGAGCCGGTGTTCATGTTCTGGTCCGCGTGGTTTCGCGGCGGCCATCTTCGGCGCCGCCGAGTCAGCTTCGTTTGACGCAGATCAACCTCACCGCGCGGCAGCATGGGTACAAACCGCAAGTCGACAACGGCCGTGTGCCCCGGGCGCCTTCCGTTTCGACAGATTCGGGATGCGTCGGCGCGCCCTTTTGTTTTGCGACAAATGCGCTCCAGCGGCCAGCAGTTTGCGTCGGGGCATTGGTGCCAGGACACACGCGAAGGAGGTGGTCGATGATCAGCGAACTCCATGCCAACGGCCGCGCGCCGCTTTCGCCCTGGTTCCCGCGCGGTGCCACGCTGCTGCACGATCCCGAGCTCAACAAGGGCACGGCGTTCACCGACATCGAGCGTGACGTCCTCGGCCTGAGAGGGCTGCTGCCGCCGCACGTCTGCAGCCAGGTCGAGCAGGTGGAGCGGGTGCTCGGCAACTTCCGCCGCCTCGAGAGCCCGCTCGAAAAGTACATCTTCATGGCCTCGCTGCACGACCGCAACGAGACGCTCTTCTTTCGCATCGTCGCCGAGAACCCCGACGAGATGATGCCGATCATCTACACGCCGACGGTGGGCCTGGCGTGCCAGAAGTTCGGCCACATCTTCCAGAGGCCGCGCGGCCTCTTCGTGACCGCAAACGACCGCGGCCAGGTGAAGAGCCTGCTGCGCAACTGGCCGCACCGCGAGGTCGCGATGATCGTCGTCACCGATGGCGAGCGCATCCTCGGCCTCGGCGACCTCGGCTCGAGCGGAATGGGCATCCCGGTCGGCAAGCTCGGGCTCTACGTCGCCTGCGCCGGCGTGCAGCCGACGCAATGTCTGCCGGTGATGCTCGACGTCGGCACCAACAACCAGGCGCTGCGCGACGACCCGCTCTACCTCGGCCTGGCCCAGCCGCGCCTGACCGGCGCCGCCTACGACGAGCTGGTCGACGAGTTCATCAGCGCGGCATGCGAGTCCTTCCCCGGCGTCGTCATCCAGTTCGAGGACTTCGCGAACCACAACGCCTTTCGCCTGCTGAAGAAGTATCGCGACCGCATCTGCACCTTCAACGACGACATCCAGGGAACGGCGGCCGTGGTGCTGGCGGGCCTGTACTCGGCGCTGCGCGTGGCCGGCGGCAAGCTCGAGCGCCAGCGCTTGCTCTTCCTCGGCGCCGGCGAGGCCGCCACCGGCATTGCCGACCTCGTGGTCGCGGCGATGGTCGAAGCTGGCGCCGATCCAGCCGAGGCGCGCCGCTGCTGCTGGCTCTTCGATTCCAAGGGTCTCGTCGTCGCGGCTCGACGCACCGGGCTCGCCGAGCACAAGCTCGCCTACGCCCACGAGCACGCGGCGCAGACCGATCTCGTCGGCGCGATCCGGGCGCTCGAGCCGACCGCGATCATCGGCGTGGCGGCAACGGGAGGCGCGTTCACGCAGGCCGTAGTCGAGGAGATGACGCGAATCAACCCGCGGCCGATCGTCTTCGCCTTGTCGAATCCGACCTCGAAGGCGGAATGCACCGCCGAGCAGGCCTACGCGTGGAGCCGCGGCCAGGCGCTCTTCGCCTGCGGCAGCCCGTTCGATCCGGTCACGATCGGGGCCCGGCGCTGGGTGCCTCGCCAGGGCAACAACTCGTACATCTTCCCCGGGGTCGGGCTCGGCGCGATCGCAGTGCGCACCCGCCGCATCACCGACGAGATGTTCCTCGCGGTAGCCCGGGCCCTGGCCGATCAGGTGACGGCGAGCGACCTGGAGCAGGGCAGCCTCTATCCGCCGCTGGCGCAGGTGCGCGAGGTGTCTGTGCAGCTCGCCACCGCCGTTGCGGAGGTCGCCTTTGGCCAGGGCCATGCCGGAATCGAACGCCCGGCGGACCTGTCCGCGCACGTGCGTTCGTGCGTGTACGACCCGAGCTACGTGCAGTACGCCTGAGAACGGGTGCCCGGTCACGCCGACGAGCAAGGACGATGCTGCAGATACGAATCCACGGGCGCGGCGGCCAGGGCGTCGTCACCGCCGCCGAGATGCTCTCGATCGCGGCCTTCGAGCAGGGCCGCTACGCGCAGGCGTTTCCGAGCTTCGGCTCCGAGCGCACCGGGGCGCCGGTGGTTGCCTTCTGTCGCATCGACGAGCACGAGATCCGCCTGCGCGAGCCGATCCTGGCACCCGACGTGCTCATCATCCAGGATCCGACGCTGCTGCACCAGGTCGACGTCTTCCAGGGCCTGCCGGCCGAGGGTTACGTGCTCATCAACAGCAAGCGCAGTTTCGATGAGCTCGGCCTTGCCGACATCGCGCGGCGCAACCGGCACGATCGCCTGCTGACGGTGCCGGCAACCGAGATCGCGCTCAAGCACCTCGGCCGGCCGTTGCCGAACGCGGTTCTGCTTGGCGGCTTCGCCGCCCTTTCCGGACTGGTCTCCCTCGATGCCGTCGCCCACGCGATCCGCGTCAAGTTTCGCGGCAAGGTGGCCGAAGGCAACGTCGCCGCCGCCACCGAGGCGCACGAGATGGTCGCCCGGGAAATGGAAGAGATGATCCATGCTCAAGCAGACTGAAGGCTCGCGTGCCGTGGCCGAGGCGGTGGCACTGTGCCGCCCCGACGTGATCTGCGCCTATCCGATCTCGCCGCAGACGCACATCGTCGAGGGTCTCGGCGAGTTGGTGAAGAGCGGCGCGCTCGCACCGTGCGAGTTCATCAACGTCGAGAGCGAGTTCGCAGCGATGAGCGTGGCGATCGGCGCTTCGGCGACCGGGGCGCGAACCTACACCGCCACGGCGAGTCAGGGTCTGCTCTTCATGGCCGAGGCGGTCTACAACGCCTCCGGCCTCGGCCTGCCGATCGTCATGACGATCGCCAACCGGGCGATCGGCGCACCGATCAACATCTGGAACGACCACAGCGATTCGATGAGCCAGCGCGACAGCGGCTGGCTGCAACTGTTCGCCGAGACCAACCAGGAGGCGCTCGATCTGCACATCCAGGCGTTCAAGCTGGCCGAGGAATTGTCGATGCCGGTGATGGTTTGCATGGACGGCTTCATCCTCACCCATGCCTACGAGCGCGTCGACATTCCGGGGCAGGCCGAGGTCGACGCCTTCCTGCCGCCTTACGAGCCGCGCCAGGTGCTCGACCCGGCCGAGCCGGTCTCGATCGGCGCCATGGTCGGGCCCGAAGCCTTCATGGAAGTGCGCTACCTCGCGCACGCCAAGCAGATCTCGGCGCTCGAGCGCATCCCGCACATCGCCGCCGAGTTCGAGCAGCGCTTCGGGCGGCGCTCGGGCGGCCTCGTGCGGGCCTATCGCTGCGACGACGCCGAGACCATCGTGGTCGCCCTCGGCTCGGTGATCGGCACCCTGAAGGAAACGATCGACGCCCTGCGCGATGGCGGCCTCCCGGTCGGCGTTCTCGGCATCCAGTCGTTTCGCCCGTTTCCGCTCGCGGCGGTGCGCGCGGCGCTGCAAGGCGCGAAGCGGGTCGTGGTGCTCGAAAAGAGCTTCTCGGTCGGTCTGGGCGGCGTCGTCTCGACCGACGTCCGGGTGGCCCTGTCGGGGCTGCAGCTGCGCGGCTACACGGTCGTCGCAGGCCTCGGCGGCCGCGCGATCACCCAGGCCTCGCTCGCGGCCATGCTGCGCGAGGCGATCGCCGACCGTCTCGAGCCGCTGACCTTTCTCGACCTCGACTGGCGCATCGTCAACCGCCAGCTCGAACGCGAGGCGCAGATGCGCCGCAGCGGCCCGGTCGCCGAGAACCTGCTGCGCGACGTCGGCACCGTCGCGGCGAGGGTGGCGTGATGGATCAAGACCTCGTCGGCGATGCCGCAGCGGCGCGGCCATCGTCGCAACCCGTCAAGTTCTACCAGACCGGAACGTTCACGGTCGGCAACCGGTTGCTCGCGCCCGAGCAGCGCACCGTGCAGGCCTCGATCGACCGCAGCAACGCCCTCAACTCGGGGCATCGCGCCTGCCAGGGCTGCGGCGAGGCGCTCGGCGCGCGCTACGCGATCGACGCGGCGATGCGCGCGACCGGTGGCCAGCTCGTCGCCGCCAACGCCACCGGCTGCCTCGAGGTCTTCTCGACCCCGTATCCCGAGAGCTCGTGGCAGCTGCCCTGGATCCACTCGCTGTTCGGCAACGCCGCCGCCGTCGGCACCGGTATCGCCGCGGCGCTCAAGGTCAAGGCGCAGAAGGTCGGCGAGGCGGCAAGCCGCGTTCGCGTCGTCGCGCAGGGGGGCGACGGCGGCACCACCGACATCGGCTTCGGCTGTCTTTCGGGGATGTTCGAGCGCAACGACGACGTGCTCTACATCTGCTACGACAACGAGGCCTACATGAACACCGGCGTGCAGCGCAGCTCGGCGACACCGCCGGCGGCGCGCACGGCAACGACGATGGCCGTGGGCAACGCCCCGGGCGCCGACTTCGGCAAGGGCAAGAACGTTCCGCTCATCGCGATGGCGCACGAGATTCCCTACGTCGCAACGGCGACCGTCGCCGACCTGCACGATCTGGAGGCCAAGGTCGAGCGCGCGATGAGCATGCACGGAGCGCGCTACCTGCATATCCTCGTTCCCTGCCCACTCGGCTGGGGCTCGGCGAGCCACGACACGATCCGCCTGGCCCGGCTGGCGCGCGAGACCGGTATCTTCCCTGTCTTCGAGGCCGAGCGCGGCGAGGTGACCCGCGTCACCCGGATCCGTCACCGCGTTCCGGTCGAGGAATACCTGCGCCCGCAGAAGCGTTTCGCCCACCTCTTCGGCGCCAAGGGCCATCCCGAGACACTGGCCAGGATCCAGGCCAAAGCCGACGGCAACATCCGCCGCTTCGGCCTTCTCGACGATGACCGCGACACAAACCTGCCCGACCCGCGCAAGGCGCTGCCGGACGAAGCGCCGCGGGGGACGCCATGACGATGCAGAAGCCCTTTGCAATCACGCTCGACCCGGGCTCATCGCTCGCCAACAAGACCGGCTCGTGGCGCACCGAGCGCCCGGTCTACGTCGACCGCCTGCCGCCGTGCAACGCCGAATGCCCGGCCGGAGAGGACATCCAAGGCTGGCTCTTCCACGCTGAAAGCGGCAGCTACGAAGCGGCCTGGCGTCACCTGACGCGCGACAACCCGTTCCCGGCGATCATGGGTCGGGTGTGCTATCACACCTGCGAGAGCGTCTGCAACCGGGCGAAGATCGACGACGCTGTCGGCATCAATTCGGTCGAGCGCTTTCTCGGCGACGAGGCGCTGAAAAAGGGCTGGCGCTTCGCCGTGCCGGCAGAAGAGTCGGGCCGACACGTTCTCGTCGTCGGCGCCGGCCCTTCGGGAATGTCGGCGGCCTACCATCTGCGCCGCCGCGGCCACGCGGTCACGGTGCTGGAAGCGGGCCCGCTGATGGGCGGGATGATGCGCTTCGGCATCCCGAAGTACCGACTTCCGCGCGACGTTCTCGACGCCGAGATGCAGCGCATCGTCGACATGGGTGTCGCCGTCCGGCTCGGCACGAAGGTGGGCGACCTCGCGCAGACGATGGACGAAGGCGGCTACGACGCCACCTTCCTCGCCGTCGGTGCGCACATCGCCAAGCGCGCCTTCATCCCGGCGAAGGACTCATCGCGCATCCTCGACGCCGTGACCGTGCTGCGTTCGATGGAAGGCGAGGAGCCGCCGCGGCTCGGTCGCCGCGTCGTCGTCTACGGCGGCGGCAACACCGCGATCGACGTTGCCCGGACCGCCAAGCGTCTCGGAGCCACCGAGGCGATCATCATCTACCGGCGCACTCGCGAGAGGATGCCGGCGCACGACTTCGAGGTCGAGGAGGCGCTCGAAGAAGGCGTGCTGGTGAAGTGGCTCTCGACCATCAAGCAGGCCGACGCAGGTTCCCTGACGATCGAGAAGATGGTGCTAGACGAGAAGGGCAACCCGCAGCCCACCGGAGAGCTCGAGACGCTCGAGGCCGATTCGGTCGTCCTCGCGCTCGGCCAGGACGTCGACCTCGGGCTGCTCGAGGGCGTCGCCGGCCTCGAGGTCGCGGACGGTGTCGTCCGGGTCGACCCGGCGACGATGATGACCGGCCGGCCCGGCCTCTTCGCCGGCGGCGACATGGTGCCAGCCGAGCGCAACGTCACGGTCGCCGTCGGCCACGGCAAGAAGGCGGCGCGCTGCATCGACGCCTGGCTGCGCCGAATCCGCCCGGAGCCCGCGCCGAAGCACGCCCCGGCGACCTTCGATCGCCTCAATACCTGGTACTACAGCGACGCGCCGAAGACCGTTCGCCCGCAACTCGACGTCGCCCGGCGGACGAGCAGCTTTGACGAGGTCCAAGGTGGCCTCACCGAAGACAACGCGCTGTTCGAGGCGCGACGCTGCCTGAGTTGCGGCAACTGCTTCGAATGCGACAACTGCTACGGTGTCTGCCCCGACAACGCCGTCATCAAGCTCGGCCCGGGCCGGCGCTTCGACTTCAACTACGACTACTGCAAGGGCTGCGGCCTGTGCGTCGCCGAGTGTCCGTGCGGCGCCATCGAGATGGTGCCGGAGGACGTGTAGTCCGACGGGAGCTGGCCTCGCGGGAGCGCGGCAAGCCGGCCGCCAGAGGACCGTACCCCTCCCGCAGGGAAACAGGCTTTAGGCGGGCGCGCCGTCGAGCACGTGCTGCAGGCCGCCGGGATCCGTGATCTGGATCTGGCGCTGGCGCACGAACAGCAACCCGCCGGCCTGGAATTTCGACAGCGTGCGGCTGACCGTCTCGAGCTTCAGTCCGAGGAAGCTGCCGATCTCCTCGCGGCTCATGCGCAGCATCAGCGAAGACGACGAGAAGCCACGTCCCTCCAGGCGGTGGATCAGATTCAGGAGGAATGCCGCAACCCGCTCCTCGGCCATCATGCTGCCGAGCAGGAACATCACCTGATGGTCGGTCACGATCTCGTGGCTCATGATCTCGTGGAACTGATCCTGCAGCGAGGCGACTTGGCGGGCGAGGGTAGCCAGCCCTTCGTACGGGATCAGGCAAACCTGCGAGTCGTCGAGGGCGAGCGCGTCGACCTGGTGGCGGCCCGTGTCGATGCCGTCGAGCCCGAGGAGCTCGCCGCCCATCTGAAACCCCGTGACCTGATCGCAGCCCTGCTCGGAGGTTTAGACACGGTCTTGAAGAACCCCGTCCAGACCGCGTAGACCGATTCGAAGCGGTCGCCGGCGCGGTAGAGCGCCTCGCCCTGGCGCATCTTCCTTCGCGTCGTCACCAGGCGGCTCTCGACGTGCTCGAGCTCCTTGCGCGTCAGTCCCGCCGGCAGGCAGATCTCGCGCAGGTTGCACGTTGCGCACTTCGCCTGGCAGTGTGCCTTGTGCAGAGGGCGAAAGATCGACTGGTCCATTCAGGGCCCCGTCTCATCTCGGTCGGCAGACAAAGATTATGCGTCGGCCCGACGCGCAGCAACGCTTGCGCCATTCGCCCGCAGGACGCTCCTCGCTGCGATCAAGCCGGCTTATCAGACCGTTTCGTGGGCGGCCATTCGCCGTCGAGGACCTGCTGCAGGCCGACCGGGTCGGTGATCCGGACCTGGCGCTGGCGCACGAACAACAGTCCGTTCGCCTGGAACTTCGAGAAAGTGCGACTCACCGTCTCGAGCTTCAAGCCCAGGAAGTTGCCTATCTCCTCGCGGCTCATGCGCAGCACCACCGAGGATGGCGAGAAACCGCGCGCCTGGAGTCGATGCACGAGATCCAGCAGAAAGGACGCGACGCGCTCCTCGGCGTACATGCTGCCGAGCAGGAACATCACGCCGTGGCCGGTCACGATCTCGTGGCTTATGGCCTTGTGAACCTGCGTTTGCAAGGAGACCACCTCACGCGATAGGACTAGCAACTCGTCGAAAGGGATGACGCAGACCTGCGAGTCCTCGAGCGCGATCGCATCGGCGCCATGGCGACCCGTATCGATCCCCTCGGTCCCGATCAGCTCGCCGCCCATCCGGAATCCCGTGATCTGCTCGCGCCCATGGAACGAGGTGATGACCGTCTTGAAGAAGCCGGTCCACACCGCGAACAAGGACTCGAACCGGTCGCCCGCACGAAACAGGGTTTCGCCGCGCCCGACCTTCTTAAGATGCGCGACCATCCGCTCGTCGATGCGACCCATCTCGTCGCCGGTCAGCCCACCGGGAAGACACGTCTCTCGCATCTTGCAGCTCGAGCACCGCACCTTGTCTGATGCCAAGCGAAGCGGTTGGCGGATCGTCTTGTCCTCGACGAACGCATCGGCGACTCGCCCCACGCCGCCACTCACATGCTGAATCAGCCTCAGACTGGTGGACCGCTTTGCGCGTTGCATGTTGAAAAGAGGCGTTTGGACGAGGGTAGAGGGTGATTCCTGCCAAGTCCGTGCGTTGGCGCACATACGATCGGCGCCGGCCCACGAACTCCGGCAGCTCGGCCGGGCTGCGCTATATCAAAAGTCCGCAACCTCGGACGGATCACCTCGCGACTCGTTGCCAACCTTGATCTTGATCTGCATCAGGCGGTTGCGAGGGGCTAGCTCTTAGAGTGAACCGCCCGGCGACCATCCACGTCGTGCGCGACGGCGTCGCGTGGCCGGCCGAACCGCTCTGAAGGACGTCCCATGTCGACTCTCCCGTACGTCGAGTTGCACGACGAGCTCGCGACCTTCATCTCCGCCGCCCGGCTGGTCACCGACCCCCTGCGCCTGCTCGCCTGGGGCACTGACGCCAGCTTCTATCGGCTCGTGCCGCAAATCATCGTCGTCGTCGAGGATGAAGACGAGGTGCGCCACGTCCTCGAATGCTGCGCCAAGCGCCAGGCGCCGGTGACGTTTCGCGGCGCCGGGACGAGCCTTTCGGGCCAGGCGATCAGCGACTCGGTGCTCGTCCTCCTCGGTGACGGCTGGCGCAAGGCCGAGGTCTCGGCCGACGCGGCGACGATCACGCTGCAGCCCGGCGTCATCGGCGCCGCCGCGAACCGCAGGCTGGCGCCGCTCGGACGCAAGATCGGCCCCGACCCGGCGTCGATCGACGCGGCGACGATCGGCGGCATCGCCGCCAACAACGCCAGTGGCATGTGCTGCGGAACGGCCGAAAACAGCTACCACACGCTCTCCGGGCTGCGCATCGTCCTTGCCGACGGAACGATCCTCGATACGCGCGACAGCGCCAGCCGCGCCGCCTTCGCGGCGCAGCGTCCCGACATCGTCGAAGGCCTGGCGCAGCTGTCCCGCGCGACCCGCGACGACGCGACGCTTGCGGCGCGCATCCGCCACAAGTTCAGGCTCAAGAACACGACCGGGTACGGCCTGAACGCGCTGCTCGATTTCACCGACCCGGTCGACATCCTGGCGCACCTGATGATCGGCTCCGAGGGCACGCTCGGCTTCATCAGCGAGATCACGTACCTGACCGTCGAGGAACATCCGCACAAGGCGAGCGCGCTGATCCTGTTCGATCATCTCGAGACCGCGTGCAGCGCCGTGACCCGGCTCAAGCGCACGCCGGTCGCCGCGGTCGAACTGCTCGACCGCGCGTCGTTGCGCTCGGTACAGGAAAAGCCCGGCATGCCGGCGTCGCTGCGCGCCCTGCCCGCCGACGGCGCGGGGCTTCTGATCGAAGCCCGCGCCGCCACGGCCGCCGCCCTCGCCGTCAGGATCGGCGCCATCACCGCCCAGCTCGAAGGGATAGCCCTGGCGACGCCGCTTCGCTTTACGACCGACACGGCCGAGTCGGCAGCGCTGTGGAACGTCCGCAAGGGGATGTTCCCGGCGGTCGGCGCGGTCCGGCCGACCGGTACGACGGTGATCATCGAGGACGTCGCATTCCCGGTCGAGCGCCTGGCCGAGGCGACGCTCGCCCTTCAGGAGCTCTTCCACCGCCATGGATATGCCGAGGCCATCATCTTCGGCCACGCCCTCGAAGGCAACCTGCATTTCGTCTTCACCCAGGATTTCGGAGCGGCAGCCGAGATCGAGCGCTACGGGCGTTTCATGGACGCGTTGTGCGCGCTCGTCGTCGGGCGCTTCGACGGCTCGCTCAAGGCGGAGCACGGCACCGGCCGCAACGTCGCTCCTTTCGTCGAGCGTGAATGGGGTGCGGCGGCGCTTGCGGCGATGCGCCGGATCAAGGAGTTGCTCGATCCGGGTGGCCTGCTCAATCCTGGAGTGATCCTCAACCCTGATCCGCAATCGCATCTGCGCAACTTGAAGCCGCTCCCTGCGGCCGACCCGCTCGTCGACACATGCATCGAATGCGGCTTCTGCGAAGTGAAGTGCCCGTCGAAGGGCCTGACGCTGTCGCCTCGGCAGCGAATCGTCGGCTGGCGCGAGATCTCACGCCTCGACGCCGCCGGCACCGACCCCGGACGCGCCGCCGAGCTGCATCAGCTCTACGACTACCAGGGCATCGATACCTGCGCTGCCTGCGGGCTGTGCGCAACGGTCTGCCCGGTCGGCATCGAGACCGGGTTACTCATCAAGGCCTTGCGCGGGCGCCGGGCAACGCCGCTGGCGAAGAAGGCGGCTGGCGCGGCGGCACGGAACTTTGCTGGCGTCACGGGGGCAGTGCGCTTGACCCTCGGCGCCGCCGACCTGCTGCACGGCGTCATCGGCACGAGCGTCATGAAAGGCAGCCTGGACGGCCTGCGCAAGGCGAGCGGCGGACGACTGCCGAAGTGGTCGCCGGCGCTGCCGCGCCCGATCCACTTCGTGCCTCGCATCACCGCGCCGTCGAGCCCGGAAAGCATCATCTACTTCCCCAGTTGCGCGGCACGCAACATGGGCGCGCAGCGCGGCGATGCCGGCGTCGAGATGCTGCCCGTGGTGGCCGAGCGTCTGTTTCGCCGCGCCGGCTTCGACGTCGTCTATCCGGCCGGCCTCGATGCTCTGTGCTGCGGGCAGCCGTTCGAAAGCAAGGGAATGTTCGAGGCGGCGGACGTGAAGTCGGGCGAGCTCGAGGCCGCCTTGCATGAGGCGAGCCAGGGCGGCCGCCGGCCCATCGTCTTCGACACGAGCCCGTGCGCCTATCGCATGAAGAAGTTCCTGGGCGGCCGGCTGCCGGTGCACGACAGCATCGAGTTCGTTCACGACGTCGTTCTCGACCGCGTCGAGATCGCACCTCAGGCGCAGGCGGTTGCCGTGCACCCCGTCTGCAGTGTCCGCAAGATGGGCAGCGTCGACAAGCTGCTCGCCGTCGCGGCCCGCTGCAGCGCCAGCGTCGCCACGAGCGACGAGGTGCAGTGCTGCGGCTTCGCCGGGGACCGCGGCTTCGTTCGCCCCGAGCTCAACGAGCACGCCCTGCGCCACCTGGGGGCCAGCCTGCCAGCCGGCTGCGCCAGCGGCTATTCGAGCAGCCGGACCTGCGAGATCGGGCTGTCCGAGCAGGCCAGCTTCCCGTACCGCTCGATCCTCTATCTGGTCGAGCGCTGCGCTGTGCCGCGCCCTGCGCAGGAAGTCGTGGCCGGCGTGACCGCCTCTTAGCCGAGCGGCTCGGTTGCCGAAAGCACCTCGGAAATCAAAATCGGCGATAGCCATTAAATGATTGGGGAGAGAAACGATGCTTCGATACCTTACGCGTCTCTGTGTTCGCTACGCCGAGCGCTATATCCCTAATCCGTATCTTTACGCCGTCATCCTTACGTTCATTACCGTGGTGGCGGCGTTTGTCTGGACGCCGAGTGGCGCCGTCAAGATCGTTGATTCCTGGTACGGTGGTATCTGGAACATTTTCACGTTCGCGCTCCAGATGGCGCTGATCCTGGCAACCGGCGTGACCCTTGCTGACGCACCCCTAATTAAACGATGGCTGAAGAAACTTGCCGCGCTGCCGAGCAATCAGGAGTGGGGCGCGGTCACGGTGTTTCTTGCCGCCGCGATCGGCTCCTGGTTGAATTGGGGATTCGGTCTTGTCGTCGGCGCAATCATAGCGCGCGAAATAGGAAAACGTCTCAAAGATGTCGATTTTGGGTTCCTGGTCGCCGCAGCTTATATGGGCTTCATGGTGTGGGCCTCGGGCCTATCGAGTTCGATTGCGCTAGCGACCGCCACACATGGGAGCGCGCTGAACATCGTCGAGAAAATAACGGGCAACATTGCGGGCTTCGACCGTACGATCTTTACATACTACAACTTGGTTCCCGTTGTTCTTCTCATCATCATCATTCCGATCGCGCTTCATTTTATGGGCCCCTCCAAGACCGAAATGAAGAAAGTCGATCCAGAAGTTCTCATCAAACAAGATGTAGTTGAACATCCCGAGAAGGAAGAACGCACTTTCGCAACCATCCTTGAGAAATCCTGGATCATCACGGTTCTGCTCGTTCTGATGGGCGTGTTTTATGAAGTCCACACGATCCTGACCACAGGTTTCAACCTCGATATCAACGGTTTCATCTTCATCATGCTGATGCTCGGATTGGTCTTCCACGGACGTCCGATCAATTATGTTCGCTCGTTTGAATCGGGGGCCAAGACAGTCGGTCCGATCCTTCTTCAGTTTCCGCTTTATGGCGGCATCATGGGAATCATGACGGGAACTGGATTGGCCGTGGTCATCGCCACGAGCTTCGTCGCCTTCTCCACGCCGCGAACGCTCGCCTTCTGGACATTCATATCGTCGAACATCATCAGCCTGTTCGTGCCTTCGGGCGGTGGCCACTGGGCTGTGCAAGGCCCCTTCATAGTACCTGCCGCAATCAAGCTGCACGTCGATCCCGCGATCACGGCGATGGCGACCGCGATGGGCGAGCAGACGGCGAACATGATTCAGCCTTTTTGGGCGCTGCCGATCCTCGCAATCGCCCGCCTCGGCATCAAAGACATCATGGGCTACTGCGTGATTGCCATGGTCATAGGCTTGCTGCTGTATGGGGGATCATTGCTGATCTTCGCATGATCGGAAACTACTTCGAGGCGAAACGCTATTTGGTCTTAGTCAGGATATAGGAGAATAGATAATGGCTGACCGTGAAATTGTGATTTGCAACGCCGCTCTCACTGCGCTCGGTACCTAAATGGTTCGTTTAAGGACGTGACCGCCGCCCGTTGTTGGCGCCAGGACGATCAAGATTGTACTCGCGAGAGCTAATCTCGATGCAACCAAGTCGGACAGTCGTGATGGGCAATGTTGTCCAGACAGGAAATAAGATGAACCCGCGCAACAGGCGGCAATTCATGGGGGCATCCCGGTTGGAGTTCCCCGCCACGGCGGTCCATCAGGTTTGCGCTCTGGCCCCCAGGCAATTGAATCGGCGGACGCGGCACCAGCCTCGTGGCGCCGCATCGGCTGCCTTCGCGGTATGTCTCTGAGCGTTCCCGCCGGCAAGTTCCTGCCGACAAATGGGTGCGAGGTTGGTTTTGCGGCCACTACAACGACAACGCTGAGCGACCGCGCCAGCGAGCGCACCGAAATACCGGAGTATTCAGCGATCCAACGATATGCCGTGCGCTCGTTCAGTCGACCGTGAAACGCTCGACCTTGCCGCCGATGTGCTCAATCAACGTCAATTTGGACTTCAACTCCAGGCTGCCGATCAAAAGAGGCAACAGCAGATCACATCAATGTGTGCCATCGCACAGACGAAGTGCTCGTCTCCGCCCAAGCTCGTCGATTCTCCAAACCACCACCACTATCCATCAGGAGTTCGCAATGGCCACCGACAGCAAGCGAGACACCGCCGCGCAGGATTTCTCTCCCTTTTCTGATCTGACCAAGACGCTCGAGCAGTTCAAGGTGCCCGGTGTCGACATGTCGGCGTTCATCAAAGCCCACCGCAACGACGTCGAGGCGCTCACCGCCGCCAACAAGACCGCGTACGAGGCGCTGCAAGACCTCGGGCGAACCCAGGCCGAGATGCTCACCCGCACTATGAAAGACATGCAGGAATCAGCGGACGGCATGATCCGCGAAGGCATCAAAGGCGCCGACCCTACCAAGCAAGCCGAAGCCGCTCGGGTGGCTTGGCAGAAGATGCTGGCGGACATCAAGGAACTTGCCGAGCTGGCGCGCAAGTCGCAGACGAAAGCCATGGCTGGCTTGGCCGAAACCGCGACGGAGGGCACAAAGGCGATCAGCAAGCTGGCGCATGTGAAGTAGGCGGCGGTGGCCGGCACCGTGCAGGTTGCCGACGATGCTCTGGCTGGGTTCGCCCACGTCAGCCTCCCGCCTCAACCTTCGTGTTCACCTCGAAGGCCTGAGCGGGAGCAGCGCCGGTGCCGTGAACGCGAAGCTTCTGGCGGACGGCTGGATGAAGGGCGACCGCGCCGGAGCGCGTCGAGCTCTGCTGAAGCCGGAGGGCGGCAAGCTGGTCCCTGCGCGCAAGCGCCTCGGCGGTGCATGACACAGGCCGATCGAACCCGCCTCCGGACGCGACGTGAAGGTTCGCGCCGCTGAATCAGCGGCAGGGGACGCCCTTTCGCGAGGCTTACGCCTTCCCGGCCTTCAGCGCCAGCGCCTGTAAATGGGCCCGGGCCTCCTCGGCGCTCTCGTAGATGTGCGGAGCGACATCGCGTCGCTGCAGCGCCTCGCCGAGCTTGAGCCTCAGGAAGCTGCTCGTCGTGTACCGGGTGACGCCGTAGTAGAAATGGTCGACCAGTCGCTGCACCATCTCGCTGAAAGCGTCGGTGAGTTCTGGTGCGATCGTGAAATTCTCGTAGTTGACGATCCCGAAGACCTTCTTCTTCAGCGGCGCAAGCCGCGATTCGATCGCGTCGCGGATCCGTACGATGTCTTCCGGCGTCTTGACCGAAAGCCGCTCGAAATTGATGAAGAACACGTTCTGGGCGGCGTCGTAGCTGAGGCGCTGCGCGAGCGGCCGCGACAACATGCTGTCGCGCAGGCCCATCGGTTCCGGCATGAAGATCCGCTCGTCCATGAGGACCGGCGGCCGATGGATGACGGGAGCGAAATCCATTTTCGCCAGGATGTCCTTCGCCAGGTCGACGCCAGGCGCGATCTCGATCAGCTCCAGACCCTCCGCGCACAGTGAGAACACGCAACGCTCGGTGATGTAGAGCACCGTCTGCTTGCGCGCTGCGGCGTACTTGCCGCTGAACGTGCGATGCTCGACCTCGGCGACGAACTTGCGCGAGGCGCCCTCGCTGCGGATCTGAAGCCGGCCACCTTCCGTCACCATGTCGCAGCTGCCCGCGTTGAAGGTGCCCATGAACACCACCTTCTTGGCGCTCTGGCTGATGTTGATGAAGCCGCCTGCACCGGCCAGCTTGGGGCCGAACTTGCTGACATTGACATTCCCTTCGCGATCGGCCTGGGCGAGGCCGAGGAACGCGACATCGAGGCCGCCGCCGTCGTAGAAGTCGAATTGGCTCGGCTGGTCGATGATCGCCTGCGTATTTGCCGCGGCGCCGAAATTGAGGCCGCCGGCGGGCAAACCGCCGATGACTCCGGGCTCGGCCGTCAGTGTCATCAGGTCGATGATCTTCTCTTCGTTGGCGACGCTCGCCAGACCCTCTGGCATGCCGATGCCGAGGTTGACCACACTGTTGGGCAGCAGCTCGAGCGCGGCCCGGCGCGCGATGATCTTGCGCGGGCTCATTGCCATCGGCTGGATCGCGCTCATCGGCACCCTGATCTCGCCGGCGAAGG
>JBDTIO010000009.1:0-14453 GCA_039936375.1 Caldimonas sp.
CCACCGCCATGCGAACGACCCTCGACGGCCTGCGCCGCAAGGTCGGCAGCGCCCGCATCCTTGCCGCCTTCGAACCACGTTCGAACACCATGAAGCTCGGCGCGATGAAGGCGCAGCTGCCCTGGGCACTCGAGGAAGCGGACCTGGCGTTCTGCCATGGCGGCGGTCTCGGCTGGGACGCCACCGAAGCCCTGCGCCCGCTCGGCGCGGTTGCCGCGGTCGCCTCGACGATCGACGAGCTGGTGGCGAGGATCGTCGCGGTGGCCCGGCCCGGCGACCACGTGCTCTGCATGAGCAACGGTGGCTTCGGCAACGTCCACGCGAAGTTGCTCGCCGCGCTCGCTGTGGCGCACCCGGTGACCCCGGCGCACGCCGCCGCGTGAACGCCGCGCCGGGGGCGCCGGTCAGCCATCTGCTGTACCTGCACGGCTTTCGGTCGTCGCCGAAATCGGCGAAAGCGCGTCTCGTCGCGCGGTGGATGGGCGAGCATCGACCCGACATCGTCTGGGCTTGCCCGCAGCTCGCACCGTCGCCGCTCGAAGCTATCGAGCACGTCGAGACATTGATCACTGCCTGGCCGCGCGAGCGCATGGCCGTGATCGGCAGCTCGCTCGGCGGCTTCTACGCGACCATCGTCGCCGAGCGCATGGCGTGCCGCGCCGTCGTCCTCAACCCGGCGGTCGACCCGGCACGCGATCTGGCCAGCTACATCGGCGAGCTGAAGACGTGGCATGGCTGCGAGAGCTTCTTCTTTCGCGCCGAATACATCGACGCACTGCAAGCGATGACGCCGCCGCGCCTGACGCGATCCGAGCGCTACTTCGCCGTCATCGCCAAGGGCGACGAAGTGCTTTCCTGGCGCGAGATGAGTGATCGCTATGCGGGCTGCGCTATGCGTCTCATCGACGGCAGCAACCACGCGCTGTCCGATTTCGACGCCTGCCTGCCCCAAGTCCTGGCGTTTCTCGGCCTCTGATCGGGGTCTCAGCGCTTCCACCGAACAAATGAGGACGACGCGGCGAAAGAGATCACGCCGCTTCCGTCAGCTTGAGCACGATCAGGACAGCGAAAAACACGAGCCCGGCCACCACCGTCCACTGCACCAGACGAATGCCGTAGTGCCTGTAGCGTGGCTGCCCGCTCAGTGCATAGGCGGCGAAACAAGCGGCGCCAGCCAGGAGCATCAGCAGCAGCAGTGCCCGGAATGCGCCCATCGCGGCTCGCTCTTCGCCGCTACCAGGCGGGCGCCAGCTCGACGAATCCCGCCGGCGCCTGGGTCTCGTCTTCGAACGTGACGACCTCGTAGGCGCTGGCGTCGGCGAGCAAGGCACGGACCAGCTTGTTGTTGAGCGCGTGTCCCGACTTGAAGGCGCGGTAGGACGCGAGCAGCGGCCGGCCGGCCGTCATCATGTCGCCGATCGCGTCGAGGATCTTGTGCTTGACGAACTCGTCGCCGTAGCGAAGGCCGTCGCTGTTGAGGATCTTGTATTCGTCGACGACGACGACGTTGTCGAGACTGCCGCCGAGGCCCAGGCCGCGCGAGCGCATCAGGTCGAGCTCCTTGGTGAAGCCGAAGGTGCGGGCCCGCGCGATTTCGCGCTTGTAGCGTGCCGGGTCCATTTCGAAGACGAACTGCTGGCCGGTCGAGCTGACCGCCGGGTGGTCGAACTCGATCTCGAAGGCCAGCTTGTAGCCCTCGTACGGTTCGAGCCGGGCCCACTTCAGCGAAGCGCCATCGCCCTCGCGGATCTCGATCGGCCGCTTGACGCGCAGGAACCGCTTCGGCGCGTCCTGCATGACGATGCCGGCGCTTTGCAGCAGGAACACGAACGACGCCGCCGAGCCGTCGAGGATGGGCACTTCTTCCGAGGTGATGTCGACGATCAGATTGTCGAGCCCGAGGCCGGCGCACGCGGACAGCAGATGCTCGATCGTCTTCACTTTCGGCCCGTCGGGGTCGCCGTGGGCCGAGATCGTCGTCGCCATGCGCGTGTCGCAGACCGAAAACGCATCGGCCTTGATGTCGACCGAGCGCGGCAGGTCGACGCGGCGAAAGACGATGCCCGTATCGATCGGCGCCGGCCGCAAGGTCATCTCGACGCGCTGCCCGCCGTGCACGCCGACGCCGACGGCGCGGGTCATGGCCTTCAGAGTACGTTGCGCGAGCATGATCTGATTGTCGGCGATGTCACACGAGCGTCATTGCGTTGCCGCGATTGCCGTCACGACGCCAGCACCTCTGAAACGTCGCCTATCGGAATCACCTCGACGCTTCTGGCAAGAGGATAGCGGCGCTCGACGGGCGCGATGATGTAGGCATGCGTGGTATTCAAGTCATCGAGTGCCTGCCAGAAGCCGCGCGTCGGTTTCGGTGCCTGGGAGAATTTGATCTCGAAGCCGATACGTCGCTTGCCCGTGGTGACGAGCACGTCGAGCTCGGTGCCGGCCGCGGTGCGGTAGAAGCCGGCCGAGGCGCCCTCCGGCAGATGGGCGTGGATCTGTTCGACGCAAAAGCCCTCCCACGACGCGCCGGCGATCGGATGGCTTTGCAGGTCGTCAATGCTGGCGACGCCGAGCAAGGCGTGGACGATGCCGCTGTCACGCACGTAGATCTTCGGCGCCTTGACGAGGCGCTTGCCGAGGTTGACGAAGTGCGGCTCGAGGCGGCGCACCATCATCGTGTCGACCAGTACGTCGAGGTACCGGGCGGCCGTGGTGTGCGAGGCGCCGCCGAGCGACAAGCCGAGCTGCGAGGCGTTGAAGAGCTGGCCGTGCAGATGCGCCAGCATGCGCCAGAAGCGATGCAGGGTTTCGGCGGCGACGCCGACGCCCAATGCCGGCAGATCCCGCTGCAGGAAGGTCTCTACGAAGTCCTGCCGCCACGCATACGACAGCGGGTCGCTCGGCGCCAGGTAGCTGACAGGAAAGCCGCCACGCAGCCACAGCCGCTGCAGCGAAAACGCGTCGGCCGGGACTTCGGACGCGGCCAAGGGTCCGAGCTCGAGGTAGCTGACACGGCCGGCGAGCGACTCGGTCTGCTGGCGCAGGAGGTGACCCGAGGCGGAGCCGAGCAGCAGGAAACGACCAGGGCGGCGGGCGGCGTCGATCTCCGGGCGCAGACTGGCGAAGATTTCGGGTGCAAACTGGACTTCGTCGAGCACGACGAGACGGCTGCGGTGGGCGGCGAGAAAAAGCTCAGGCTGGACAAGCTGGGCACGGTCGGCTATGCGCTCGAGATCGAGGACGAGCGAGCCAGCCCTCTCGGCGGCGATGGCGCGCGCCAGCGTCGTCTTTCCGACCTGGCGCGGCCCGAGGAGCACGACGCCGGGATAGAAGGCCAAGCGTTGCCTGATCTCGGCTGCCGTCTCGCGAGAAATCATTCTTGTATTTTGATCGCCCGCCGATCAATATGCAATGATCTGCGCCTCCTCCCCCTCGCTAGCATCTCCGGCGCAGGTCGATCTGTTGCGGCAAATGACCGATCAATCCGCCTGCTTCCTCAGGAACGCCGGAATCTCGATCTCGTCCATCCCGTTGCTCGCCAGTGCATCGACCTTCGCTGCGGCGGTGCGCCCGTTGCGCCAGACGCTGGGTGTCGTCAGGCCGCTGTAGTCGTGTGTCTGTGCCGGCATCTGCACCTGCTGGTTCAGGATCGGCAGGTTGTCGGTGCCGGTACGCTGCACGGGCGCGCTGTGCACAACGGTGATGGGCGTCTGAACGCGCAGCTTCTGCGGGCTGAGGCCGGTGGCGATGACCGTGACGCGTAGCTGGTCGCCGAGCGATTCGTCGTAGGCGGTGCCATAGATGACATGCGCTTCATCCGCGGCATAGCGGCGAATCGCGTTCATCGCGTTGCGACTCTCGCTCAGCTTGAAGGTGTTGCGATTGGCCGCGATCAGCACCAGCACTCCGCGCGCGCCCGAGAGGTCGATGCCCTCGAGCAGCGGGCAGGCCACGGCGGCCTCGGCCGCTTTCGACGCGCGATCCGGCCCCGATGCGATGGCCGTGCCCATCATCGCCTTGCCCGGCTCGCTCATCACCGTCTTCACGTCCTCGAAGTCGACGTTGACGAGGCCCGGGATGTGGATGATGTCGCTGATGCCGCCGACAGCGTTCTTCAGCACGTCGTTGGCGTGCGCGAAGGCCTGGTCCTGCGTCACGTCGTCGCCGAGCACGTCGAGCAGCTTGTCGTTGAGGATGACGATCAGCGAATCGACGTTCGCCTCGAGCTCGGCGACGCCGGCGTCGGCCGCCTTCAGGCGGCGCGGCCCCTCGAACTCGAACGGCTTGGTGACGACGCCGACCGTCAGGATGCCCATCTCGCGCGCCACCCGCGCGATCACCGGCGCCGCGCCCGTTCCCGTGCCGCCGCCCATGCCGGCGGTGATGAAGAGCATGTGCGCGCCGTCGATCGCCTGGCGGATGCGGTCTACCGCCTCTTCCGCGGCCGCCCGGCCCGCTTCGGGCTTGGCACCGGCGCCGAGCCCGGTCGAGCCGAGCTGGATCAGGTGATGCGCCGCCGAGCGGTTGAGCGCCTGCGCGTCGGTGTTGGCGCAGACGAAGTCCACGCCTTGCACGCCCTCGTCGATCATGTGCTCGACGGCGTTGCCGCCGCCACCACCCACGCCGATCACCTTGATCTGCGTGCCCATGCTGAACTCTTCGATCATTTCGATAGCCATCTGTTGCTCCAGTCTTTCGTGCAGTTGCCGTGTTGCGATATCAGTTCTTTGCGGAATACGTTGTTGTTCGGCGGGTGCTAGCCGCTGCGTGGCGGATCGTGGGTGCGGAGTGGTGGACGTGCAGCGGTGGTCTGTCGTCGATTGAGATTGAGCGGCCCGTAGCGACGAGAGGGGCGAACGGCGCACTCGTGGCATCGAGCGGGGCGGCCGGCCCGGGCCTGCGTGCTCCGGCCCTCGCTCGCGGGCCAAAGCCGGTGGCTGGTAGATGGCGAGTCGTCAACGCCGGATTGCCGCGCGCGCATGGGTGCGACCGCGAATGGGGCCTGCGCCCGCAGACCCGAACCGGCCACCCAGGTGGCGCACAAGCTGGCGCGCAGGAGCGTCGTCGGGCTCGCACGCGAACGCGTTAGCGCCATCGCTCGAAGACCCGTCACCCCTGCCACCTGCAGGGCGGCGATGGCGCCTGTGGGCGCAGGCCCCGTTCGCGGTCGCGCTGCGGTCGGCATAGCACCTTGGTGTTGATGCGGCGGAGCTCCGTGCCCCACGGTCTCCGCCCGCGAGCGAGGGCCGGAGACCACAGGCGACGTCGCCGCCCTGATGCACAGCGCATCACTCGCAGCCAGCGCACTGCCCGCCCCGATCGAGTCGAAGCCATTCGACAGCACTTGCGAGTCGCCCCAGTCGTTCATCTCAGAAGTTCCCCAGGAACCAGTCCTTGGCCCGACCGAACAGCGTCTTCACCGAGCCGGCTTGCTGGGCCGCGCGTTGGCCGCGCGTGCGCGCCATGCGGGCTTCCTCGAGCAGGCCCATCACGGTGGCCGAGCGCGGGTTGGCGACCATGTCGTGCAGCGCGCCGCGATAGGTCGGGATGCCTTTTCGCACCGGCTTCAGGAAGATGTCTTCGCCGAGCTCGACCATGCCAGGCATGACCGCCGCGCCACCGGTGATGACGATGCCGCTCGACAGCAGCTCTTCGTAGCCGCTCTCGCGAATCACCTGATGCACCAGCGAATAGATCTCCTCGATGCGCGGCTCGATCACACCGGCCAGTGCCTGCCTCGACAGCATGCGCGGCGGCCGGTCGCCTAGGCCGGGCACTTCGAGCTGCTCGTTCGGATCGGCGAGCAGCTGCTTGGCGACGCCGTATTCGACCTTGATCTCCTCGGCGTCCTTGGTCGGCGTGCGCAGCGCCATCGCGATGTCGCTGGTGATGAGGTCACCCGCGATCGGGATCACAGCGGTATGGCGGATCGAACCGTCGGTGAAGATCGCCACGTCGGTCGTGCCGGCGCCGATGTCGACCAGCGCCACGCCGAGATCCTTCTCGTCTTCGGTCAGCACCGCATGGCTCGACGCGCTCGGGTTCAGCACCAGCTGGTCGACCTCGAGCCCGCAGCGCCGCACGCACTTGACGATGTTTTCGGCCGCGCTCTGCGCCCCGGTGACGATGTGCACCTTGACCTCGAGGCGGCCGCCGCTCATGCCGATCGGCTCTTTCACCTCATGGCCGTCGATGACGAATTCCTGCGGCTCGACGAGGAGCAGGCGCTGGTCGTTCGGGATGTTGATCGCCTTGGCGGTCTCGACGACCCGCGTCACGTCGACCGGCGTCACCTCCTTGTCGCGCACGATCACCATCCCGGTGCTGTTTTGCCCGCGGATGTGGCTGCCGGTGATGCCGGTGTAGACCCGCGTGATCTTGCAGTCGGCCATCATCTCGGCCTCTTTCAGCGCCTGCTGGATCGACTGCACCGTCGCATCGATGTTGACGACGACGCCGCGCTTCAAGCCATGCGCCGGCGCGCTGCCGAGCCCGGCGATGCGCAACTCGCCGTCGGGCATCACCTCGGCGACGACCGCCATCACCTTGGCGGTGCCGATGTCCAGACCGACGACAAGATCTTTCGCTTCTTTTGCCATGTGCGTCGCCTTCCCCTATTTCTTCTGTGCCGGTTTGTCGGCGCTGCCGAGCGTCGTCGAGACGCCCTTCAGGCGAACCGCGTAGCCGTCGGTGTGGCGAAGATCCGCGTACTCGAGCGGGCGCTGGTAGCGGCCCGTCACCTGGCGCACGGTCGAGACGAAACGACCGGTGCGGGCGAGGATGTCATCGTCGCTGCCGCGGCCGATCTCGACGACGGCGCCGCTGTCGAGCGTCGCCTGCCACGAGCCGCGGCTCGACAATGACAGGGTCTCGACGCGAGCGTCGAGCGGCGCGAACGCCGGCCCGAGCCGGCCGAACATCGCCAACATGTGGGCCGACGTACCGTCCGGCCCTTCGAGCGTCGGCAGCTCGTCGTCCTCGACGTCGCCGACGTTGGCTTCGAACACCTCGCCGAAGCTGTTGACGAGCTTTTCGCTGGCCACGTCGCCGCCGCTCCATAGTGCCACCGGCCGATGCTCCTCGAGCCGCACGCGCAAGCGATTCGGCCAGACCCGCTGCACGACGGCGTGACGCACCCACGGCACCGACTCGAAGGCGCCGCGCACAGCGCCGAGGTCGAGCGTGAGGAAGTTGCCGGACAGGCGTGGCGCCGCGTTGGCGCGGATCGTCGAGACGCTGTTGCGCGCCACGTCGCCGTCGACCGTGATGGCGCGAATCGCGAAGAAGGGCTGGCGCGCGAGCCAGAGCAGCGCCGCGGCGGCGAGCAGCATCATCGCGATGAAGGCGAGCACGCCGGCGGTCGCGTTCATCAGCCGCACATCGGGTGGCGTTGCCAGAACGCGAGTCGAGGAACGTGCGGAGGTCGCCATGGCTCAGGCCTTCGCTCCCTGCAAGGTGTGCTGCGGACGGTCCGAGTCGAGCGCTGCGGCGGCCACGAGTTCGAGGCACAGCTGCTCGTAGCTGATGCCGGCGGCGCGCGCCGAGATCGGCACCAGCGAGTGCGTCGTCATGCCCGGCGAGGTGTTCATCTCGAGCAGGAAGGGCTTGCGATCGGTGCGCCGCAGCATCAGGTCGGCGCGGCCCCAGCCGCGGCAACCGAGCGTGCGGTAGGCAGCCAGCACGAGCGCCTGGATCTCGCGTTCCTCTTGCGCGGAAATGCCGCACGGGCATTCGTAGCGAACGACGTCGGTGAAGTACTTGTTCTGGTAGTCGTACGCGCCCTCGGGGGCGACGATGCGAACCACCGGCAGGGCTTGCGCGCCCGCGCCAACGCCCAGCACCGGGCAGGTCAGCTCGTCGCCTTCGATGAACTCCTCGCAGAGCACGTCGGCGTCGTATTGCGCAGCGAGTTGCACCGCCGCCTGCATGTCGGAGTACCCGGCCACCTTGGTGATGCCGATCGACGAGCCCTCGCGCGGCGGCTTGACGATGAGCGGCAGGCCGAGCACGTCGGGCACAGCGCGCATCTGCTCGCGCGACTGCTCACCTTCGGCGAGCCGCACGAAGCGCGGCGTCGGCAAGCCGTCGCCGATCCAGACGCGTTTGGTCATCACTTTGTCCATGGCGATCGCCGAGGCCATCACGCCCGAACCGGTGTAGGGAATGCCAAGCAGCTCGAGCGCGCCTTGCATCGAGCCGTCTTCGCCGTGCCGGCCATGCAGGGCGACGAAGCAGCGCACGAAGCCTTCGCGCCTGAGCTCGACAAGCTCACGCTCGGCCGGATCGAAGGCGTGCGCGTCGACGCCTTGCGCACGCAGCGCGGCCAGCACGCCGGTGCCCGACATCAAGGAGATCTCTCGCTCGGCCGACGTGCCGCCCATCAGCACGGCGACCTTTCCGAGTGAGGCCCCCACGCTTGCGCCTTGCGCCGCGGCGCTGCCTCCCGAGAGGGTGCGGCGGGGCTTGGGAGCGGCCCGGCGCCCGGCCGCCGCGGCGTTCGTCATGACGCGTCTCCCAGCATCTCGACGACCTGCGCCGGCACACTGCCGATCGAGCCCGCGCCCATCGAGATGACGACGTCGCCCGCCTTCGCGTGCTCGACGATCGCTGCCGCCATCGCGCCGATCTCGTCGACGAAGACCGGGTCGACCTTGCCGGCGACGCGCAGCGCCCGCGCCAGCGAGCGGCCGTCGGCGGCGACGATCGGTGATTCGCCGGCGGCATAGACGTCGGCGAGCAGCACCGTGTCGGCCGTGCCGATCACCTTGACGAAATCCTCGAAGCAGTCGCGCGTGCGCGTGAAGCGGTGCGGCTGGAACGCGAGCACGATGCGGCGCCCCGGAAACGCGCCGCGCGCGGCGGCGAGCGTGGCCGCCATCTCGACCGGGTGGTGGCCGTAGTCGTCGATCAGGTCGAAGCTGCCTTGGCCGTCTCGCGTCGCGTGCGCGCCGTAGCTCTGGAAGCGCCGGTCGACGCCGTCGAACTCGGCCAGGCCCTTGACCACCGGCGCGTCGGCAAGCTCGAGCTCGGCGGCGACGGCGATCGCGGCCAGCGCGTTGAGCACGTTGTGGTCGCCCGGAAGATTGAGCGTCACCGCCAGGTCGGGCATGCGGATGCCGTTCCTGCGCTGCACGGTGAAGCGCATCGTGCCGGCATCGGCGACGACATCGACGGCGCGGATCATCGCCTCGGCGCCGAAGCCGTAGCTGACGATCGGCCGCGACACCATCGGCATGATCGAGCGCACGCCGGGGTCGTCGGCGCAGAGGATGGCCGCGCCGTAGAACGGCATCTTGTGGATGAACTCGACGAAGGCCTGCTTCAGCTTGGCAAAGTCGTGGCCATAGGTTTCCATGTGGTCGGCGTCGATGTTCGTGACCACCGCCATCACCGGCAGCAGGTTGAGGAACGACGCGTCCGATTCGTCGGCCTCGACGACGATGTAGTCGCCGGCGCCGAGCCGCGAGTTCGTGCCGGCCGCGTTCAGGCGACCGCCGATCACGAACGTGGGATCGAGCCCGGCCTCGGCGAGCACGCTGGTCACCAGCGAGGTCGTCGTCGTCTTGCCGTGCGTGCCGGCGATGGCGATGCCCTGCTTCAGGCGCATCAGCTCGGCGAGCATCACGGCGCGCGGCACGACCGGAATGCGCTTCGTGCGGGCCGCCATGACCTCGGGGTTGTCGCCCTTTACCGCGCTCGACGTCACGACCGCCTCGGCGCCGACGATGTGCGCCGCGTCGTGGCCGATCGCCACCTGGATGCCGCGCTTGACGAGGGCGCGCGTCGTCACGCTCTGCGTCTGGTCGGAGCCGGTGATCTTGTAGCCGAGGTTGTGCAGCACCTCGGCGATACCGCTCATGCCGGAACCACCGATGCCGACGAAGTGGATGTGCTTGACGGCGTGCTTCATAGAGCTCCCAAGGCGCTGCGCGCCGGCCCCGCGAAGGGGCGCGAGCGGCTGGGGAACAGCCCGTCGCCGCTCATGCCATCACCATCCGTTCGATCTCGTCGGCGACGCGCGACGCCGCATGCGGCCGCGCCAGCCCTCGCGCTTTCGTGGCCATCGCCAGCAACGTCTCACGCGTCAGGCCGGCGATCAGGTCGGCCAGTCGGCGCGGCGACAACTCGGCTTGCGGCAGATGGATCGCCGCGCCGTGGCCGGCCAGCCAGGCGGCGTTGTCGCGCTGATGTGCCGTCGTGCTGACGACAAGCGGCACCAGCACGGCCGGCACGCCAGCAGCGCAGAGCTCGCTCACGGTGATCGCGCCGGCGCGGCAGACGATCAGGTCGCAAACGGCGAGGCGCTCGGCCATGTCGTCGATGAAAGGCAGCACCTCGGCCTGGACGCCGGCCTTCGCGTAGGCATCGGCCACCGCCGCGCGACTGGCGTTGCCGGTCTGGTGCGTCACCTTCGGCCGTTCCACGCTGGAGAGAAGCGCGATCGCCTGCGGCACGCAGTCGTTGAGCACGCGCGCGCCGAGGCTGCCGCCGACGACTAGCAAGCGCAAGGCGCCCGAGCGCCCGGCGAATCGCTGGCCAGGCGCGGCGATGGCTTCGATCTCGGCGCGCACCGGATTGCCAGTGACGACTGCCTTCTTGCCGAGTGCCTCGGCCGAAGCGCCAGCGAAGCCGAACGCAATCGTTCGTGCCGCCAGGCGCAGCGCCTTGTTGCTGAGCAGAAGTGTCGAGTCGGCATTCACGAGCAGGAGCGGCCGGCCGAGCAGCCACGCCATCCAGCCGCCGGGAAAACACACGTAGCCGCCCATGCCGAGCACGGCGTCGGTGCGACGGCGCACGAGGATGCGCGTGCAGGTGCCAAAGGCGACGAGGAGTCGCAACGCACCGAACACGTTGCCGAGCGGACCCTTGCCGCGCAGGCCGGCGAACGAGATCCGATCGAGCACGATGCCGCGCGGCGGCACGAGCTTGTTCTCGAGGCCGGCCGGCGTGCCGAGCCAGCTGACGCTCCAGCCGCGACGCTGCATCTCGCCGGCAACAGCGAGGCCGGGCATGACGTGGCCGCCGGTGCCGGCAGCCATGATCACGAGGTGGCGCAGCTTCATGTGCGGCCTCCGGGCATGAGCTGGCTGTTTTGACACCGGCCCGCGCACTGCGTGCGCTTCACATCGCTCTGCGATGTGAGCCTCGCCGAAACAGGCCGCGCGAGCGTGGTCGCGCTCGCGACGCGCGATGGCGATGCCACGGCGCGACTCATGCGCGGCCTCCGCGCATGAGTTGCCTGTTTTCGATGTCGATGCGGACCACGATCGCCAGCGCGATCATGTTCATCACGATCGCCGAGCCGCCGTAGCTCATCAGCGGCAGCGTCAGGCCCTTCGTGGGCAGCACGCCGAGGTTGACGCCCATGTTGATGAAGGCCTGGCCGGCGAACCAGATGCCGACGCCCTGGGCGAACAGCCCGGCGAAGACGCGATCGAGCGCGATCGCCTGGCGGCCAATGTGGAAGAGCCGCCGCGCCAGCCAGAAGAACGCGAAGATCACCGCCGCGACACCGACAAAGCCGAGCTCCTCGCCGATCACCGCAAGCAAGAAATCGGTGTGCGCCTCGGGCAAGTAGTGGAGTTTTTCGATGCTTGAGCCCAGACCCTGGCCGAAGATCTCGCCACGGCCGAAGGCGATCAGCGAATGCGAAAGCTGGTAGGCCTTGCCGAGCGTGTACTTGTCGTCCCACGGGTTCAGGTACGCGAAGATGCGCTCGCGCCGCCACTCCGACGTCGTGATCATCAACACGAACGCGCTCGTCAGGACGCCGCTGACGATCAGGAACATGCGGCCGTTGACACCGCCGAGAAAGAGGATGCCCATCGCGATCGTGGCGATGACAAGGAAGGCACCCATGTCGGGCTCGGCCAGCAGCAAGAGGCCGACGACCGCCAGCGACAGCGCCATCGGCAGCACGGCGCGGAAGAAGTTCTCCTTCACGTCCATGCGCCGCACCATGTAGCCGGCCGCATACATCGCGATCGCCAGCTTGCAGAGCTCCGAAGGCTGGAAGCTCATGACGACCAGCGGGATCCAGCGGCGTGCCCCGTTGACGCCCTTGCCGACGAAGGGCAGCAGCACCAGCACCAGCAGCAGCAGCGCAGCGACGAAGATCCACGGCGAGAGCTTTTCCCAGAACGTGACAGGCACCTGCACGACGACCAGCGCGATGACGATCGACAGGCTGAGAAAGAGCAGGTGCCGGTTGAGAAAATAGGTTGGCGTGTAGCGCGCGAACTTCGGGTTGTCGGGCATTGCCACCGAGGCGCTGTAGACCATCACGAGGCCGAGCGCGAGCAGCGCGACGACGACGCAGACAAGCGTGCGATCGAAGCCGAGCAGCCGCGCCGGCTGGCCACGCTCGACGCTGATCCATTCGCGCACCGGAATCGTTTCAGCGACGGCACGGCGACCTCGCTCGGCAGGTGTCGTCGGCGCAGCGCGCGGCGTGGGGCTCGCCGCGGGCGCGCCGAGGCGGGCGCGCCAGGCGTCGAACCAGCCGCCGAGAGCGATGTTCACGCCTGGCCCTTTCGCTCGGCAGCGGCTTGTACCGCGGCGACGAAGACCGCGGCCCGATGCCCGTAGTTGCGGAACATGTCCAGGCTGGCGCAGGCAGGGCTCAACAACACCGCGTCGCCGGGCGTGGCGCGCGCGAAGGCGGCATCGACGGCAGCTTCGAGCGTGGCGCAACGCTCGAACGCCATCCCAGCCGCGGCGACGATGCGCTCGATCGCCTCGGCGTCGCGACCGATCGTCACGACCGCACGAGCGTGGCGCGCCAGCGGCGCGGCGAGCGGCGCGAAGTTCTGCCCCTTGCCGTCGCCGCCGAGGATGACGACGAGCTTGGCCGGCGCGCGATCGGCGCCGAGGCCGTCGAGCGCGGCGACGGTCGCGCCGACGTTGGTGCCCTTGCTGTCGTCGAAGGCATCGACGCCGTCGACGCTGGCGACGTGCTCGACG
This sequence comes from Caldimonas sp., assembly GCA_039936375.1. Taxonomy (GTDB): domain Bacteria; phylum Pseudomonadota; class Gammaproteobacteria; order Burkholderiales; family Burkholderiaceae_C; genus Schlegelella_A. The sequence continues at coordinate 12,967 of JBDTIO010000009.1, forward strand.
CGATGCGGCTCGCCGCGGTATTCGCGCAAGGCATGCAGCATCGGCGCCAGCGGGCAACCGATCGCCGTCGTGAGCGCGAGCGCGGCCAGTGCGTTGAGGGCGTTGTGGCGACCGCGAATGCGCAAGGCGTCGGCCGGCATCAGGTGCTGCAGCGTCAGCTCGCGCGGCGAGACGTCGTCGTCGCGGCCGCGGGTGAGCCACGCCATGTCGTTCTCGGTCGCCAGGCCCCAGTCGCCGGGGCGCTCCGGCGCGTGGGCGCCGAAGCTGACGACGCGACGCGGCACGACGCGCGCGACGCGGCCCTTCTTGCCCGGCAACGATTCAGGCGCCGGCACCAGCGCCATCACCGCCGCGTCGTCGCGGTTGACGATCACGATCGCCCGCTTGCCGAAGACCCTGGCCTTGGCCTGGCCGTATGCCGCCATCGAGCCGTGCCAGTCGAGGTGGTCTTCGGTGAGATTGAGGAGCGCCGCGGCGTCGGCCTCGAATCGGTGGCTGCCCGCGAGCTGAAAGCTCGACAGCTCGAGCACCCAGACTTCCGGCAGGCGCGCGCGCACGGTCTCGCGCGGGCCGCCATCGATCGCGTCGGCCAGCGTCTGCAGCATCGTCGGACCGATGTTGCCGGCCGCCGCCACGCGCTTGCCGCTGCGCTCGACGAGCAGTGCTGTCAGCGCCGTCGTCGTCGTCTTGCCGTTGGTGCCGGTAACGGCGACGATCTTCGGTGCGTAGTCGTCGTTCGCGCGCAGCGACTCGAGCGCGTCGGCGAAAAGGTCGAGCTCGTTCTCGACGCGCGTCTTCGCAGTGTCGGCGGCGGCAAGGAGCGCCGCGATTCGCTCGTCGTGCGGCGCCAGTCCCGGGCTCAGCAACACGAGATCGACGCCCGCCAGCTCGTCCACGCCGAGAGTGCTCGGCGCCAGACGCGTCGCCGCCGGCACGTGCTCGGCCAGCGCGAGCGCCTGCGGCGGCTCGGCGCGCGAATCCCAGACGCGCACGTTAGCACCTTCGCGCCCGCACCAGCGGGCCATCGCCAGGCCCGACGCGCCGAGGCCGAGCACGAGCACGGTCTTGTCGCGTAGCGTGCGGACGGGCTCGCTCACGGGTGCGCCCTTGTCGCTGCGCGCCGTCCCGCCAAGCGGGATGAGCATTCCTTCGGGCGGCCGTGCGGAATGCTCATCGCAGCTTCAGGCTCGCCAGCCCGATCAGGCAGAGCAGCATCGTGATGATCCAGAAGCGCACGACGACCTGCGTCTCCTTCCAGCCGAGCTTTTCGAAGTGATGGTGCAGCGGCGCCATCTTGAAGAGCCGCCGGCCTTCGCCGTATTTCCTCTTCGTGTACTTGAACCAGCCCACCTGCGCGATCACCGACAGCGCCTCGACGACGAAGACGCCACCCATGATCCCGAGCACGATTTCCTGCCGCGTGATGACGGCGATCGTGCCGAGCGCGCCGCCGAGCGACAGCGCGCCGACGTCGCCCATGAAGACCT
>JBDTIO010000010.1:0-13520 GCA_039936375.1 Caldimonas sp.
CGAAAGGCACTGTCTTCGGCGTCACCTTCGCCTGCTCGAGCACGCGGTTGACGACATTGTTCTCGACGACGACCGCTTCGACTTCCTGCATCCGTTGCCGGTCGCTCAGATACCAGCGCATCACCTCGCTCGGCTTTTCGTAGCTCTGCGACAGCTCTTCGATGTGCGCCTGCAACTGATCGGGCCTGGCCTGCAGATTCTGGCTGCGCACCAGCTCCCCGACCACCAGCCCGAGGCGTACTCGACGCTCGGCCTGGGCCTGGAACATCTCGCCCGGAATGGGCGCCGTTTCGGCATCCTTGACGCCGCGCTTCTTCAGGTCGGCGCGCATCTGCTCGACCATGCGTTCGATCTCGCCGGCGACGAGCGCCTTGGGTACGTCGAGCTCCGACGCCTCCACCAGTGCATCCATCACGCTGGCCTTGTTTCTCGCCTGCAGGCGAAACTTCACCTCGCGCTCGAGGTTTTTGCGCACGTCGGCGCGCAACGAATCGACCGTGCCGCCGGCGATGCCGAGCGCCTTGGCGAACGATTCGTCGACCGGCGGCAGATGCTGCGCCTCGATCTTCTTCAGGGTCACCATGAAATCGGCTTCCTTGCCGGCGACGTCCTTGCCCTGGTAGTCGGCCGGAAACTGCAGCGAAAAGGTCTTCGAGTCGCCGGACTTCATGCCGCGCACGGCCGCATCGAACTGCTCGAGCATCTGCCCTTCACCGATGACGAACTGAAAGCCTTCGGCCTTGCCGCCGTCGAACGGCACGCCGTCGACGGTGCCGGAAAAGTCGATCGTGACGCGGTCGCCCGCAGCGGCCGGCTCGGCGGCCGGTCGCTGCTGGAAGGTACGTCGCTGTTTGCGCAGGATATCGACGGTCTTGTCGACCGCTTCCTCGGTGACTTCGGTCGACACGCGCTCGACCTCGGCTCCGCTCAAATCGCCGACCTTGACCTCGGGGTAGACCTCGAAGGTCGCATCGAAGGCGACCTCGCCTTCCGGCGCCCCTTCCTTTTCGGTGATGCGCGGCGGGCCGGCGACGCGCAGCTTGGCTTCGGTGACGGCGTCGTTGAAAACCTGGCCGACCTTGTCGTTCAGCACTTCGCTGTGCACCGAGTAGCCATAGCGCTGAGAAACCACGCTCATCGGCACCTTGCCGGGGCGAAAGCCATCGGCACGGACCGTGCGCGACAGCCGGCGCAGTCGGGATTCGACCTCGGAGGCAATCGTCGCCGCGGGCAGTGACAGGGTGATGCGGCGCTCGAGCTTGTCGAGCGTTTCAACGTGAACGGCCATGATGCTTCGATGTCAAAGGGTTGCTGGTGCGCGGGGCGGGACTCGAACCCGCACGCCGGTGAAGGCGTCAGGACCTAAACCTGGTGCGTCTACCAATTTCGCCACCCGCGCAGCATTGAGGTGGGGACGATGGCTGGAGAACCAGGCATTTTAGCGGTCGGCGCCGTCGCCATGGACAATCGCCGCGTGCCCGTCGATCACTACGAGAACTTTCCGGTCGCCTCCCTGCTCTGCCCGCCGCGGTTGCGGCCCGCGGTCGAGGCGATCTACCACTTCGCGCGCATCGCCGACGACATCGCCGACGAAGGCGATGCAGCGCCGGCGGAGCGGCTGGCCAGTCTCGCGGCCTACGGCGACGATCTCGCGGCAGTCGCCTCGGGCCACCCACCTTCGAACCGCTGGCGGCACGCTTTCAATCCGCTGGCGGCCGCGATCGAACGTCATCGTCTGCCGGTCGATCTACTCGCCGCCCTGCTCGACGCCTTCACGCAAGACGTCACGACGACGCGCTACGCTGACCGCGCCGCACTTCTCGACTACTGCCGTCGTTCCGCCAACCCGGTCGGTCGCCTACTTCTCCATCTCTACGGCATCGACGCCGCCGAGGCGCTGGCCCGCTCCGACGCCATCTGCAGCGCGCTGCAACTCGCCAATTTCTGGCAGGATCTGGGCCGAGACACCTCGCGCGGTCGTCTCTACGTTCCGGAGGCCGAATGCCGCCGGCACGGGATCGATCCGGCCGATCTGATCGCCGGCCGCGACAGCACGTTGGCCCACTCGCTGGTCGCCGAGCTTACGGGCTGGGCGCGCGAGCTGATGGGCATCGGCGCACCGCTCGTGCACGCCATTCCCGGCCGCGCCGGCTGGGAATTGCGCCTCGTTGTCCAGGGCGGCCTGCGCGTGCTCGATCGTATCGACCGGATGGACGGCGCCACCTTGCTCCGCCGCCCCCAGCTTGGCTGGGCCGACGCCGCGCCGATCGTCTGGCGAGCGGTGCGTATGCGCCCTCTCGTCGGCGGCGCCGGCCACTCGCAACGCGTCGCCTGATCGATGTCGCTCGCACGTGCCATGACACCCGAGCAATATGTCCAGGACAAGGCCGCCGCCAGCGGCTCGAGCTTCTATTACGCCTTCTTGTTCCTGCCGCCGCCGAGGCGTGCCGCGATCACCGCGTTCTACGCGTTTTGCCGCGAAGTCGACGATATCGCCGACGAAGTGTCCGATTCTGGCGTTGCCGCGACCAAGCTCGCCTGGTGGCGCAGCGAGGTCGCCGCCAGCTTCGCGGGCCATCCGACCCATCCGGCAACACGCGCCTTGTTGCCGCTCACCGCCGCATACGGCATCGAGGCGCACCATCTGCTGGCCGTCATCGAGGGCTGCCAAATGGATCTCGACCAGTCGCGATTCCTCGATTTCGCCGGCCTGGCGCGCTACTGCGATCTCGTCGCCGGCGTCGTCGGCGAGGTGGCGGCGAACATCTTCGGCCGTAGCCGCGAATCGACCATCGACTACGCCCACAAGCTCGGTCTGGCGATGCAGCTCACGAACATCATTCGCGACGTCGGCGACGACGCCAGACGCGGTCGCATCTATCTGCCACTCGAGGAGCTCAAACGTTTCGAGGTCAAGCCCGGCGAGTTGCTCGAACGCCAATACAGCGATCGTTTCGGTGCCCTGATGGCGTTCCAGGCAGAGCGGGCTCACCGCTGCTACGACGAAGCCCTGGCGGAGCTCGACGAAGCCGACCGCACGGCGCAGAAACCCGGGTTGATGATGGCCAACATCTATCGCAGCCTGCTCCGTGAGATCGAGGCCGACGGGTTCCACGTTCTGCATCAGCGCATCTCGCTGACTCCGATCCGAAAGCTCTGGATCGCGATGCGAACGAACTGGCGCGGGCGCTAGTGCCCGGTTCGCGGCGCGTCGCCATCGTCGGTGCTGGCTGGTCCGGGCTGGCAGCGGCGCTGGAATGTGCGGACGCCGGGGCGCAGGTGACGCTTTTCGAGATGGCGCCGATCGCCGGCGGGCGTGCCCGCGACGTCGGAGCCACTGGCGAAGGTCTCGACAACGGCCAGCACATTTGCATCGGCGCGTATCGCGAAACGCGGCGCCTGATCTCAAGGCTCGGCGTCGCCGAGACAAACGCCTTCTTGCGCCTGCCGTTGCGGCTCGTCGATGCCGAAGGCATTGGTCTGCGTTTGCCGGCGGGGCCGCCGACGCCGGCTTTCGTGCGCGGCGTGTGGGGCCACGGGCGCTGGCCGTGGCAGAGCAAGCTCGCACTGCTGCGAGCGGCCCTCGGCTGGAAGCGCAGCGGCTTTCGCTGCGATGCGTCGATGACGGTCGCCGACCTTTGCCAAGCGCTGCCTGCGTCGATTCGCAGCGATCTCGTCGAGCCGCTTTGCATCGCCGCCATGAACACGCCAGCCGCATCGGCCAGCGGCGCCGTGTTCTTGCGGGTGCTCAACGACGCGCTCGCATCGGGGCCCGGAGCTTCCGACCTGCTCCTGCCGCGCCTGGGCCTGAGCAGCCTGCTGCCGACACCAGCGCTTCGGTCGCTCGCGAATGCCGGCGTCTCGATCCGCCTGGCGCACCGCGTCGGACGGATCGAGGCCGATGGCTCGTCCTGGCGCGTCGACGGCGAGGCGTGTGACGCCGTCATCGTCGCCGCAAGCGCCGTCGAGTCGGCCCGATTGGTGACGACGCACGATCCCGCCTGGAGCGCATGTGCGGTGGCGCTTCGCTATGAACCAATCGTCACGCTCTACGCTAACAGCGCCGGCGCGCGCCTGCCCGAGCCGATGCTGTCGCTGCACGCCGATGCGACTCGCCCGGCCCAGTTCGTCTTCGATCGCGGCCAGCTCGGCGGTGCGCCGGGCCTGCTGGCATTCGTCATCAGCGGCGCCGCCGACTGGGTCGAACGCGGCGTGGCGGCAACGGAACAGGCGGTGCTGACACAGGCAGCAGAAGCGCTCGAAATGTTCCTGCGCCAGCCGCTGCGCTCGGTACGCACGATCGTCGAGAAGCGGGCGACGTTTCGTTGCACGCCGCGCCTCGCACGACCAGCGATGTCGATCGCTCCGGGCATATTTGCCGCCGGCGACTTCATCGACGGCCCTTACCCCGCCACGCTCGAGGGCGCGGTGCGAAGCGGTGTCGCCGCCGCCCGTGCCGCGCTCGACTGAGCCTGGGCGAGAATCACCGGATGCGGAAAGTCGAAGATCGCGCCATCACCATCCAGGTGCTGGCGCGTGCCTATTCCTTGCTCGACCTGCTGGCGTCGCATCAGGAGCCGGTCTCGCTCAAACTCATCAGCGAGCAGAGCGGCCTGCATCCGTCGACTGCACATCGCATCCTCAACGACCTGACGATCGGCCGCTTCGTCGATCGCCCGGAGCCCGGTTCGTATCGGCTCGGCATGCGCCTGCTCGAGCTGGGCAACCTCGTCAAGGCCCGGCTCGACGTCCGCGATGCGGCGCTGGCGCCGATGCGCGAGCTGCACAAGCTGACGCACCAGCCAGTGAACCTGTCGATGCGACAGGGCGACGAGATCGTCTACGTCGAGCGCACCTACAGCGAGCGCTCCGGAATGCAGGTCGTGCGCGCCGTCGGCGGTCGCGCGCCGCTGCATCTCACGTCGGTCGGCAAGCTCTTTCTGGCTCAGGACGACGCCCAGCGCGTTCGCGCCTATGCGACGAGAACCGGGCTGGCCGGCCATACCCGCAACAGCATCACCGATCTGCCGACGCTCGAGCGCGAGCTCTCGAAAGTGGGCCAGTACGGCACCGCGCGCGACGACGAAGAGCTCGAGCTCGGTGTGCGCTGCATGGCCGCCGGCATCCTCGATGACCAGGGCAAGCTGGTTGCAGGACTCTCGATTTCGGCGCCGGCGGATCGGCTAGAGGAAAGCTGGCTGGAACGGCTGCGCGCGACGGCGGCACAGATCTCGGCCTCGCTCGGCCATCATCGCTAGCGGCCGCGCGTAGCGCCGCTGAGCGCTCAGATCTTCGGCTTGACAGCGCCGAGAACAGGCAGCGCCGCGGCCGATTCAGTCACCCAGCGTCTAACGCGCTCGGCGTCGCCGATCCGCGAGTACTTGCCCGCCGAATCGAGGAACACCATGATGAGCTGGCGACCCGCCATCTTGGCCTGCATGACCAGGCAGCGGCCGGCCTCGGAGATGTAGCCGGTCTTCTGCAGGCTGATGTCCCACGACGGGTTCTTGACGAGCCCGTTGGTGTTGTGGAACTCGATCTGACGGTTGCCGACCTCGACCTGATATTCATGCGAGGTCGACAGCTCGCGAATGATCCTGTACTCGTGGGCCGTCTTGACCAGCGTTGCAAGATCGCGTGCGCTCGACTGGTTCAGGCTCGAGAGCCCGGTCGGCTCGACGTAGTGGGTGTCGTTCATGCCGAGCTCGCGGGCCTTGCGATTCATTGCCGCGACAAACACGGACAACCCACCCGGATAAGTGCGACCGAGAGCGTGCGCGGCCCTGTTTTCCGAAGACATGAGCGCCAGGTGCAGCATCTCCTCGCGGCGCAGCTGCGTGCCCACCTTGAGACGCGAACGGCTGAATTTTTCGGTGTCGATATCGTCGTCGGTGATCGTGATCGGCTCGTCGAGCGGCAGATTCGCTTCGGTCACCACGACCGCCGTCATCAGCTTGGTCAGTGAGGCGATCGGCAACACGGCCTGCGAATTCTTGCTGAAGAGCACCTCGTCGGTGTCCTGATCGAGCACCAGCGCGACACTGGATTTCAGCTCCAGCGAATCCGACGCGTTGTGCAAGCCGTAGATCTGACCGAACGAGGGCCGCTCCGGTACGAAGCGAACCGGCGCCGCGTCGTGGTGGATGCCAGCGTGCCGGCTGGAGCTGCCGGCGGGTCGGCTCGAGCGCACGACCAGAACCTTCCGATAGCGGGTCTTGGCCTCTGCGTGGCTCACGGTCTTGGCTTTGGCAACGGCGTGCTTGGCAGAAGCCGGCGCGGCCGCCACAGCGGAAGACGAAACCGCCATCGCCGAACCCGCGGCAAAGAGGATAAAGCTCGTAGCAATCAGCCTATGGATCGTCGACACATTCGTTCCGTGAAAACCCGCCCGGCCGCGAGTCTATGTGAGGCCATAAAAACGCGCAAGATCAAAAACTTGCGCGTTGTTCCTAAAGTGAGACTACAGCACGATATCGGGGATTTCCCGGTTTCCAAACGTGTCGCCGCGACCTCAGCCTTGCGCCGCCACCCGCTCCGTCTTGCTGTGCAGCTTGTTCAACGCAGCGAGATACGCTTTGGCTGACGCAACGACGATGTCCGGATCCGAGCCGACGCCATTGACGACGCGGCCACCGTGTTGAAGACGCACGGTCACCTCGCCTTGGGATTCTGTGCTGCCGCTGGTGATGGCATTGACCGAATAGAGCAGCATTTCCGCGCCACTCGCGACCTTCGACTCGATCGCTTTCAGGCTCGCGTCGACCGGGCCGTTGCCATCGCTGGTGGCCCGGTGCTCGATCTCGCCGGCGGCGAACGCGACGCTGGCCTGTGGCCGAACGCCCGTCTCGGAGTGCTGCGCCAACGAGATGAATCGATAGTGCTCGTGCTCGGCGGTCACCGCTCCGTCCATCACGAGAGCGAGGATGTCTTCGTCGAAGATGTCGCTCTTGCGATCGGCGAGCTCCTTGAACCTGACGAAGGCGGCGTTGACGTCGGCCTCGGATTCCATCTCGATCCCGAGCTCCTTCAGTCGCTGCCTGAAAGCGTTGCGCCCGGACAGCTTGCCCAGCACGATCCGGTTCGTCGACCAGCCGACATCTTCGGCACGCATGATCTCGTAGGTGTCGCGTGCTTTCAGCACACCGTCCTGGTGGATGCCCGAGGCGTGGGCGAAGGCGTTGGCACCCACCACGGCCTTGTTCGGCTGGACCACGAACCCGGTCGTCTGCGAGACGAGGCGCGAAGCCGGCACGATCTGCGTCGCATCGACACCCAGCTCGAGCCCGAAGTAGTCCTTGCGCGTCTTCACCGCCATGACGACTTCTTCGAGCGAGCAATTGCCCGCCCGCTCGCCCAGCCCGTTGATCGTGCATTCGATCTGGCGGGCACCGCCGATCTTCACGCCGGCGAGTGAATTGGCGACCGCCATGCCGAGATCGTTATGGCAGTGCACCGACCAGACTGCCTTGCCGGAGTTCGGGATGCGCTGACGCAGATCGAGCAGGAACTGGCCGTACAGATCCGGGATGGCGTAGCCGACCGTGTCTGGAACGTTGATCGTCGTCGCGCCTTCAGCGATCACGGCCTCGAGCACGCGGTAGAGAAACTCCGGGTCGGAGCGGTAGCCGTCTTCGGGCGAGAACTCGACATCGCCGGTGAGGTTGCGGGCGAAGCGCACCGAGAGCCTGGCCTGTTCGAACACCTGCTCGCGCGTCATGCGGAGCTTTTTTTCCATGTGCAGATCGCTGGTCGCCAGGAAGATGTGGATGCGTGTCGATTCGCCGCCCTTCAACGCCTCGGCGGCGCGCGAGACGTCGCGGTCGTTGGCCCGGGCCAGCGCGCACACGGTCGAGCCCTTGATCGCTTGGGCGATCGCGCGAACGGCCTCGAAATCGCCATTCGACGAAGCCGGGAAACCCGCCTCGATCACGTCGACCTTCAGCCGTTCGAGCTGACGGGCGATGCGCAGCTTCTCGTCCTTGGTCATCGAGGCGCCGGGCGATTGCTCGCCGTCACGCAAGGTGGTGTCGAAGATGAACAGGCGGTCGGACATGAGAAGCCTTTCGGAAAACAAAAAGGCCCGCTGCGTTTGCTAGCGGGCCGGTTTGACGAAACGTTGGGACGAGATCGTTCAGCGAGCCCTGGGTGGTCGAAGAAGAAGGAGCAGCGCCGAGGAAATTCGAATCGTCACCGACTCAATATAGCACGTGATGCCGAGCCGGCGATCAGCGGTGCAGCCCCTGCTCGTCGGGCTCGTCGGTCGAAGTGGCAATCACGCTGACCGGCCTGCCCTTGACCTTTTTCCAGACGTAGACCACGTAGCCCGAGACGCCATAGAGCATGAACAGCGCGGCCAGAACGAAAGGCGGATGCAGATTGATGACGGCGATGCCCAGGGCGATCAGCACGATGACGACGAAAGGCACCGAGCGTTTCAGGCTCAGATCCTTGAAGCTGTAGAAGGGAACGTTGGTCACCATCGTCAGGCCGGCATAGAGCGTGAAGCCGAAAGTCGTCCAGCCGAGCCACGGTCCCTCTTCGATGCCGGTGAAGCCCAGGTTGTCCATCAGCCAGATGAAGCCCATGACGACTGCCGCTGCCGCCGGGCTCGGCAAGCCCTGGAAGAAACGCTTGTCGACGACGCCGAGATTGGTGTTGAAGCGAGCCAGCCGAAGGGCCGCGCACGAGCAGTAGACGAAAGCCGCGATCCAGCCCGGCTTGCCGAGACCGCGAAGCGACCACTCGTAGGCGATCAATGCCGGCGCGGCACCGAACGAAACCATGTCGGATAGCGAATCCATGTGCTCGCCGAACACGCTTTGCGTTTTCGTCATGCGGGCAATGCGGCCGTCCAGGCTGTCGAGCACCATTGCCGCGAAGACGCCGTAGGCCGATTGCTCGAAGCGTCCGTTCATCGCCATGACGACGGCATAGAAGCCGCCGAACAGCGCCCCCAGGGTGAACAGGTTGGGCAGGATGTAAATGCCCTTCCTGCGCGGCCGCACGGCCGGTGCGGCGAGCTCGACCGAGCCTTCGTCGTCGGGTGTCATCGGCAGGCGGCGGCGCGCATCTTGGTGGCAGTCAATTGCGCGACTGGTCGACCAGCCGGTTCTTCTTGATCCACGGCATCATGGCGCGCAGCTTCTCGCCGACGACTTCGATCGGATGCTCTGCCGTCAGGCGCCGCTTCGACATCAAGGTCGGCGCGCCGGCCCGGTTCTCCAGGATGAAGCTCTTCGCGTACTCGCCGCTCTGAATGTCCTTCAGCATCTGCTTCATCGCGGCGCGGGCCCGGTCGTCGATGATCTTCGGCCCGCTCACGTACTCGCCGTATTCGGCGTTGTTCGAGATCGAGTAGTTCATGTTGGCGATGCCGCCTTCGTAGATCAGATCGACGATGAGCTTGAGCTCGTGCAGGCATTCGAAGTACGCCATCTCCGGGGCGTAGCCAGCTTCCACCAGAGTGTCGAAGCCGGCCTTGATCAGCTCGACGGTACCGCCGCAGAGCACCGCCTGCTCGCCGAACAGATCGGTCTCGGTTTCTTCGCGGAAATTCGTCTCGATGACGCCGGCCTTGCCGCCGCCGTTGGCCGCGGCGTAGCTGAGGGCGAGGTCACGCGCCTTGCCCGACTTGTCGGCGTGCACGGCGATCAGGTGCGGCACGCCGCCGCCTTGCGTGTAGGTCGAGCGCACCGTGTGACCCGGCGCCTTCGGCGCGACCATCCAGACGTCGAGATCGGCGCGCGGCACGACCTGGCCGTAGTGAACGTTGAAGCCGTGAGCAAAAGCGAGAGACGCGCCCTGCTTGATGTTCGGCTCGACATCGTTCTTGTAGACCGCCGCGATCTGCTCGTCGGGCAACAGCATCATGACGATGTCGGCCGCTTTCACCGCCGCGCCGACCTCGGCGACCTTCAGCTTGGCCGCTTCCGCCTTGGCCCACGAGGCACCGCCTTTGCGCAGGCCGACGGTGACGCGCACGCCGCTGTCGGAAAGGTTCTGCGCATGCGCGTGGCCCTGCGAGCCGTAGCCGATGATGGTGACGCTCTTGCCCTTGATGAGGCTGAGATCGGCGTCCTTGTCGTAGTAGACCTTCACTTGCTTGCTCCAATGATTTCAATGTGAATGGAAGGGAACCGGCCGGGCGCCGGGCCACTCCCAAGCCCGGCCGCACCCGCTTGGGGGGCGGCGAACGAAGAGAGCGTGGGGGCAGTCATTTCTAGAGCCGAAGAATGCGCTCGCCGCGGCCGATGCCGCTGGAGCCGGTTCGCACAGTCTCGAGAATGACGCTCTTGTCGAGCGCTTCTAGAAAGGCATCGAGCTTGGCAGCGGCGCCGGTCAACTCGACGGTATAGCTCTTTTCAGTCACATCGATGATGCGGCCGCGAAAGATTTCGGCCATCCGCTTCATCTCGTCGCGTTCCTTGCCGACGGCGCGCACCTTGATCAGCATCAGCTCGCGCTCGGTGTACGCGCCTTCGGTGAGGTCGACGACCTTGACGACCTCGATCAGCCGATTCAGGTGCTTGGTGATCTGCTCGATCACTTCGTCGGAGCCGGTCGTCACGATGGTCATGCGCGAGAGCGATGCATCCTCGGTGGGGGCGACGGTCAGCGTCTCGATGTTGTAGCCACGCGCCGAGAACAGCGCCACGACCCGCGACAGCGCACCCGGCTCGTTTTCGAGAAGCACGGCGATGATGTGCTTCATGGCAGCTTCCGCACTGCCGCCCGAAGAGAGCTGCCGGCACCCTCAGGGGGCAGCGAGCAAAGCAAGCGCGGGGGCCTCATAGATCCTCCGACCCGAGCAGCATCTCGCTGATGCCTTGCCCGGCCTTGACCATCGGCCAGACGTTTTCGGTCGGATCGGTCTGCACGTCGAGAAAGACCGTCCGGTCCTTCAGGCGGATGACCTCCCGCAGTGCCGGCTCGACCTCACTCGGCTTGTCGATCCGGATGCCGACGTGGCCATAGGCCTCGGCCAGCTTCACGAAATCCGGCAGCGCGTCCATGTAGCTGTGCGAATAGCGGCCGCCGTAGTCGATCTGCTGCCACTGCCGCACCATGCCGAGGTAGCGGTTGTTGAGCGAAATGATCTTGACCGCGGTCTTGTACTGCAGGCAGGTCGATAGCTCCTGGATGCACATCTGGATCGAGCCTTCGCCGGTGATGCAGAAGACTTCCGCCTCGGGCTTGGCGAGCTTGATGCCCATCGCGTACGGCAGGCCGACACCCATGGTCCCGAGGCCGCCGGAATTGATCCAGCGCCGCGGTTCTTCGAAGCGGTAGTACTGGGCGGCCCACATCTGGTGCTGGCCGACGTCGGAGGTGATGTAGGTCTCGCGGTCCTTCGTCAGCTGCCAGAGCGTGTCGATCACGTGCTGCGGCTTGATGACGTCGCCGCCCTTCGGATAGGCCAGGCAGTCGCGTTTCCTCCATTCGTTGATCTGCGACCACCACGGCGACAACGCCTTGACGTCGGGCTTTGATGCCGATTCGTGCAACAGCGCGGTCAGCTCCTGCAACACGTCCTTGACGTCGCCGACGATCGGAATGTCGACCCGAACACGCTTCGAGATCGAGGAAGGATCGATGTCGATGTGGATGATCTTTCGCTCCACCGAAGCGAAGTGCTTGGGGTTGCCGATGACACGGTCGTCGAAGCGCGCGCCGACGGCAAGCAAAACGTCGCAGTGCTGCATCGTCATGTTCGCTTCGAAGGTGCCGTGCATGCCGAGCATGCCGAGGAATTTCGGGTCGCTTGCGGGAAATGCGCCCAACCCCATCAAGGTGTTGGTGCAAGGAAAACCGAGCAGGTCGACGAGCTCGCGCAACTCGGCCGAGGCATTGCCGAGGACGACGCCGCCGCCGGTGTAGATGTACGGCCGCTTCGCTCCGAGCAGGAGCTGCGCCGCCTTGCGGATCTGGCCGCCATGACCCCGCTTGACCGGGTTGTACGAACGCATCTCGACGGTCGCCGGGTAGTAAAACGGCGCCGTCGCCATCGAAACGTCTTTCGGCACGTCGACAACGACCGGGCCCGGGCGCCCCGTGCGCGCGATGTGAAAGGCCTTCTTCATCGTCATTGCCAGGTCGCGCACGTCCTTGACGAGGAAGTTGTGCTTGACGATCGGCCGGGTGATGCCGACCGTGTCGCATTCCTGAAAGGCGTCGAGGCCGATTGCCGGCGTCGGCACCTGGCCGGTGACGATCACCATCGGAATCGAGTCCATGTAGGCCGTGGCGATGCCGGTCACCGCGTTGGTGACGCCGGGCCCCGAAGTGACGAGCGCAACGCCGACCTCGCCGGTCGCCCGGGCGTACCCGTCGGCCGCGTGGACGGCAGCCTGTTCGTGGCGCACGAGCACGTGCTCGATCGTCTGCTGCTTGTAAAGGGCGTCGTAGATGTAGAGAACGGCGCCGCCCGGGTAGCCCCAGAGGAAACGGACGCTTTCCGCCTGCAGGCAGCGAACAAGAATTTCTGAGCCGTTCGGCTCGGCAGTGGGCGCGGGTCGCGGCAGTGGCGCGGGCGCGCGCTTCAGGTCAGGCGCTGACGTTTCCATGATCTCGAAACCTCTGTGAATTTCTCTGACGAAAAACCATCGGTGCACCTTCCCTCGCCCTCATGAGGCGGGTGTGGTGCCTGGCAAAGCGATCACTCGCGCCGCCGCCGATGAGGCGGCACCGGCAATCGAAAACTGTCGTGCAACTTGGAATTATGGCATTCGCGAATCCGTTCCTTGTGTCTGGGCGGCTGCCTCGGGAGGCGATGAGATAATCGCCCCGCTTCGAACCGCGGCCCTGAGGCTGGTTTTCCTTGGCGACCGACAAAGAACTTGCCGATTTTCTGAAGAGCGTCGAAAAGCGTGCCTGGAAGCGCGCCGTGTACGCCGTCCGGGACCAAGACGCCGCGCTCGACATCGTGCAAGACGCGATGATCCGCCTCTCGGAAAAGTACATCGACCGGCCGGCCGCCGAGCTGCCGCTGCTCTTTCAGCGGATCGTCTCGAATGCCACCATGGACTGGTTCCGGCGCCAGAAGGTCCGTAACCAGGTCGTGCGCAATTTCTCGGATTTCGAGTCGCCGGGGAACGACGGCGACTTCGACATACTCGAAACGCTCGAGGCGCTCGGCAGCTCGCTCGAATCGGAGAGCGCCGCCGACTCCGTGTCACGGGCGCAAATCTTGCAACTTATCGATGATGAAGTCGCTCAGCTGCCGGCACGTCAACGCGAGGCTTTTCTGCTGCGTTATTGGGAGGAACTCGATGTCGCCGAGACCGCCGCTTCGATGGGCTGCTCCGAGGGCAGTGTAAAGACGCATTGCTCGCGGGCAGTGCATTCATTGGCGAAGGCGCTCAAGGCGAAGGGAATCGCACCATGAATTCGCTCCACAACAACTATCGCGCCGCCGCCCACGAGGCGATCGAGGCGCGGTTTGCGCGCGGCATCGTCGCCCGCCTCGACGAGCGCGCCAACAATTTGGCTCCCGATGTCACCGAGCGACTCCGCTTCGCCCG
>JBDTIO010000011.1:0-3064 GCA_039936375.1 Caldimonas sp.
GGCGCGCCCACTTCTTCTTCAGCGCCGCGATGTCGTAGGTGTACGCGTCGGCGGCGTGCGGGAAGGCGGTCCACTTGGCCATGGTCGTTGTCCTCAGGGTGGAGAGAGGTAGCGCGAGGCCAGCGCACGCAGGTGCTCGCGGCCGGCCTCGTCGAGATAGGGAAGCAGAAGGCAGAGCACATGGAAGGCGCCGCGCAGCATCGCCGGCCCCGAGCTTTCGGGTTCGAGCGCCTTGCGCGGGTTCTTCACGTACTCGTAGCTGAGCCAGTAGGTGAGCACGACCACCATCGCGGTGGCCACCGGCTCGACGTCGCGCCGTTCGATCTCGAGGCCGTTGGCGCGGCCGATGCCGTCGAGCACGGCCTGCACGGCCCGCGTCTTTCGCTCCAGCACGAACTGGAAATGGGTCTCGAGCTTACGGTTGTTCGAGAGCAGGTCGTTGAGGTCGCGATAGAGGAAGCGGTACGACCAGATCAGCTCGAACAGCAGGTGAAAGAAAAGCCAGGCGTCCTCGATGTTCGTCACGCCGTCGGCGGCCCGCAGCAGCTCGGTGAGCGCCGCGTCGTAGCGGTCGAAGAGCTTCGTGATCAACTCTTCCTTGGCCGGGTAGTGGTAGTAGAGGTTGCCGGGGCTGATGCCGAGCTCGGCCGAGATCAGCGTCGTCGAGACGTTGGGCTCGCCGAAGCGGTTGAAGAGCTCGAGCGTGGTGTCGAGAATGCGCTCGGCGGTGCGCCGGGGCTTCTTTTTCTGGGCGCGGGTCGTGGCCATGGCGGGTGTCGGGTCGGTCGAGGCTCACGCTAACCAGCACGGCGCGGCCTGTCCATCGGCGCCACCCCGATGTCGGCGCGGGCGGCAGCGCTGCCTACAATCGCGCCCTTCATGCCGGCCGTCTCGTTCCAGAACGTCGCCAAGATCTACCCTTCTTCGCGCGGCGAAGTGCGTGCCCTCGACGACGTGAGCTTCCAGGTCGAGCAGGGCGAGTTCTTCGGCCTGCTCGGGCCCAACGGCGCCGGCAAGACGACGCTCATCAGCATCCTCGCTGGCCTGGCCCGCGCCACCTCGGGCAGCGTTTCGGTGCTCGGCCACGACGTCGTTGCCGACTACGCCGCGGCGCGTCGTCAGCTCGGCATCGTGCCGCAGGAGCTTGTCTTCGATCCATTCTTCAGCGTTCGTGAAGCGCTGCGGATCCAGAGCGGCTATTTCGGCGTGCACGGCAACGACGCCTGGATCGACGAGTTGCTGCAAAACCTCGGCCTCGCCGACAAGGCCGACGCCAACATGCGCCAGCTCTCCGGCGGCATGAAGCGACGCGTTCTCGTCGCGCAGGCACTCGTGCATCGGCCGCCGGTGATCGTGCTCGACGAGCCGACCGCCGGCGTCGACGTCGAGCTGCGCCAGACGCTCTGGCAATTCGTCGACCGCCTCAACAAGGAAGGCCACACGGTGTTGCTGACGACGCACTATCTCGAGGAAGCCGAAGCGCTGTGCGGCCGGATAGCGATGCTGAAGCAAGGCAAGGTCGTTGCGCTCGATCGCACGACGGCGCTGCTCGCCGGCACTGCGAGCACGATGCTGCAGTTCAAGCTCGACAAGCCCTTGCCGGCGTCGCTTGCCGCACACGCCCGGGTCACCGGCCGCATCGTGCAGCTGAAGGCGCATGACGCGCGCGAGGTGGAGTCGATCCTCTCGGTGCTGCACGCGGCCGGCTGCGAGCCCGAAGATCTGGAAATCGGCCGCGCCGACCTCGAGGACGTATTCATCGAGATCATGCACGGCGAGACACCGAGGCGGGTTGCCGCATGACGGTGCATGCCGTCGCGGTCAGCCCGCGCGTCTCGACCGAGCACGGCATCCTTGCCGGCACGCGCACGCTGCTCTACAAGGAAGTGCTGCGCTTCTGGAAGGTGAGCTTCCAGACGGTGGCGGCGCCGGTCCTCACGGCCGTGCTGTACCTGCTCATCTTCGGCCACGTGCTCGAAGGCCGCGTCAAGGTGTTCGGCACGGTCGGCTACACCAGCTTCCTGATCCCCGGCTTGGTGATGATGAGCGTGCTGCAGAACGCCTTCGCCAACTCGAGCTCGTCGCTGATCCAGAGCAAGATCACCGGCAACCTCGTTTTCCTGCTGGTGGCGCCGCTCTCGCACTGGGCTTGGTTTCTGGCCTACGTCGGTGCGTCGGTCGTGCGCGGCATCGCCGTGGGCACGGGCGTCATGCTGGTGACGATCTGGTTCGCGCCGCTGGATCTTGCCAACCCGGCCTGGGTCGTCGTCTTCTCGCTCGCCGGCGCGACGCTGATGGGCGCGCTCGGCCTCGTCGCCGGTTTGTGGGCGGAGAAGTTCGACCAGATCGCCGCGTTCCAGAACTTCCTCATCATGCCGATGACGTTCCTCTCCGGCGTCTTCTATTCGGTGCACTCGCTGCCGCCGACGTGGAAGGTGGTCAGCCATCTGAACCCGTTCTTCTACATGATCGATGGCTTTCGCCACGGCTTCTTCGGCACCAGCGATGTCTCACCGTGGACCAGCCTCGCGGTGGTCGCGGTGGCGCTGGTCGCGGTGTGCGGGCTTTGCCTGCATCTGCTGAAGATTGGCTACAAGATCCGGCACTAGATGAAGCCGCACGTTTTCGCTGCGCTGAAGCCGATGGCGGGCGTTGTCGCCGCGTTGTCGCTGTCGCCCCGCTCTTTCGGGCTGGCGGAGCGGCGCGGCAGGCGGTGCCCGGTGCGGGCTCATGCTGCGGCGGTCGGCGCTGCGCGCCGACTCCACTGCGATGCTCGTTCCGAGGTCGCGCCGCATAACTCGCTACGTTCGCTGCGCTCACTGCGCTCAAACAGATGCGGCGAGTCAGACAACGAAGCGCGCTGCGCGCGCCGACCGCGGCCCTGCGCTTCTCGTCGCCACAGAAATCGCCCCCACCGGGCACTGCCTGCCGCGCTGCGGCGGTTTTGGCTCTCGCATCGAACGCCCTCCATGCACCTGCAAAGGCGCGTCCGGGAAGGTCGCAGCGCGCCTCTGGGGCGCCGAGAAGGCGAGCCTGGACGTGGACAGTCCGGCGGACTGTCCAC
>JBDTIO010000012.1:0-22075 GCA_039936375.1 Caldimonas sp.
ACGCGATGAAGTTCATCCGCCAGCTGGCCTCGCGCCGCGGCACCATCCTCATGATCGGCACCAAGCGCCAGGCGCGCGACGTGATCGCCATGGAAGCCAAGCGCTGCGGCATGCCCTTCGTCGACCAACGCTGGCTCGGCGGCATGATGACCAACTTCAAGACCGTCAAAGGCTCGCTCAAGCGGCTGAAGGAAATGAAGGCGCAGATCGAGGCTGGCACCGAGATCCGCATCAAGAAGGAAGCGCTGATGTTCCAGCGCGAGATGGCCAAGCTCGAGAAGGACATCGGCGGCATCCAGGACATGAACGCCTTGCCTGATGCGATGTTCGTGATCGACGTCGGCTTTCACAAGATCGCCGTCGCCGAAGCAAAGAAGCTCGGCATTCCGATCATCGGCATCGTCGACTCGAATCACTCGCCGATCGGCATCGACTACGTCATCCCCGGTAACGACGATTCGTCGAAGGCCGTGGCGCTATATGCCAAGGCGGTGGCCGACGCGGTGCTCGAGGGCAAGGCGAACGCCGCCCACGATGTGGTGCAGCAGGCGGCAGCGGGCGACGAGTTCGTCGAGGTCAACGAAGCCGCGGCTTAAGGGCGGCCCAAGCCCGCGATGGAGGCGGCCGAATCCAGGGGCTGTTTCAGCCCCTTTTTTCCAACCGGATCGATGCCGGACGACGGCGCTCGCAGGCGTCCGGCTCCTGAGGAGCAATAAGATGGCGGCAATCACCGCAAGCATGGTCGGCGCGCTGCGCGCCAAGACCGACGCGCCGATGATGGAGTGCAAGAAAGCCCTGACCGAGGCGGGTGGCGACATGGAGCGGGCCGAAGAACTGCTGCGCGTCAAGCTCGGCAGCAAGGCGTCGAAGGCGTCGTCGCGGATCGCCGCCGAAGGCGTCGTCGCCATTTCGGTGGACGGCACGACGGGCGCGATCGTCGAGGTCAACTGCGAGACCGATTTCGTGACCAAGAACGATTCGTTCCTGGCGCTCGCGCAATCGCTCGCCGACCTGGTGGCGAAGAGTGCGCCCGCTGACGTGTCCGCACTGTCGGCATTGCCGCTGACGCAGGACGGCTTCGGCCCGACGGTCGAGGACGTTCGGCGCGGCCTGATCGGCAAGATCGGCGAGAACATGTCGATCCGGCGCTTCCATCGTTACGCCGGCGCCGGCAACGTGGCCAGCTACCTGCATGGCACGCGCATCGGCGTGCTGGTCGAGTACGACGGCGACGAGGTGGCGGCCAAGGACGTGGCGATGCACGTCGCCGCCATGAAGCCGGTGTCGCTCGCGCACACCGACGTGCCGCAGTCGCTGGTCGACAAGGAGCGTTCCATCGCCGCACAGAAAGCCGCCGAGGACGCGGAAAAAGCGAAGGCCGAAGGCAAGAACGTGCAGTCGCCCGAGATCGTCGCCAGGCGCGTCGAAGGCTCGGTGGCCAAATACCTGAAAGAGGTCAGCCTGCACAACCAGTCGTTCGTCAAGAACGACAAGCAGACGGTCGAGCAGATGCTCAAGGAGAAGGGCACACGCGTCAAGGCGTTCACCCTCTACGTCGTCGGCGAAGGGATCGAGAAGAAGACGGGCGACTTCGCCGCCGAAGTGGCGGCGCAGGTCGCGGCGGCAAAGAACGCCTGAGTCCGGCGAGTCGAGGCGGAAACATCGCCGGGCTAGACTTCGCCGACAAGCACAACAACGAGGACAAGGCGCCATGGCCGCGTACAAGCGCATCCTGCTCAAGCTTTCCGGCGAAGCCTTGATGGGAGACGACGCGTACGGCATCAACCGGGCGACCATCGTGCGCATCGTCCGCGAAGTGCAGGAAGTGACGCAGCTCGGCTGCGAGCTCGCCGTCGTCATCGGCGGCGGCAATATCTTTCGCGGTGTCGCTGGTGGCTCGGTGGGCATGGACCGCGCCACCGCCGACTACATGGGCATGCTCGCCACCGTCATGAATGCGCTGGCGCTGGCCGATACGATGCGCCAGGAAGGCATCACCGCACGCGTCATGTCGGCGATCGGCATCGAGCAGGTGGTCGAGCCCTACGTGCGGCCGAAGGCGTTGCAGTACCTCGAGGAAGGCAAGGTCGTGGTCTTCGCCGCCGGCACCGGCAATCCCTTCTTCACGACCGACACGGCGGCGGCACTGCGCGGCGCCGAGATCGGCGCCGAGATCGTGCTCAAGGCGACCAAGGTCGACGGCGTCTACAGCGCCGATCCGAAGAAGGATCCGACCGCGACCCGCTACTCGCGGATCAGCTTCGACGAAGCCATCATCAAGAACCTGCAGGTGCTCGACGCGACCGCTTTCGCCCTCTGTCGAGATCAGAAGCTGCCGATCCGCGTCTTCTCCATTTTCAAGCCGGGTGCATTGAAACGGGTCGTCCTGGGCGAGGACGAAGGCACCCTCGTTCACGTGTAAGGAGACAGGATGAATCCCTCACGCTCACTTCGTTCGCTGCCCCCAGCCGGGGGCGTGTCAGCCCCTTGGGGCGGCCCAGCGGTGCTGACATGACGATTGAC
This sequence comes from Caldimonas sp., assembly GCA_039936375.1. GTDB lineage: Bacteria > Pseudomonadota > Gammaproteobacteria > Burkholderiales > Burkholderiaceae_C > Schlegelella_A. Next base: position 2,524 of record JBDTIO010000012.1, read on the forward strand.
GAGATCAAAAGGACCGCCGAGCAGAAGATGGCTCGTTCGATCGAATCGTTCAAGGGCGAGCTGCAAAAGATCCGCACCGGCCGCGCCCATCCGGGCATCCTGGACCAGGTGCATATTGAGTACTACGGCTCGCAAGTGCCGATCAGCCAGGTCGCCAACGTCACGCTTCTCGATGCCCGCACCATCAGCGTCCAGCCCTGGGAAAAAGGCATGGGTGCGAAGATCGAACGGGCGATCCGCGAATCCGACCTCGGTCTCAATCCGTCAGCTCAGGGCGACTTGCTCCGGGTGCCGATGCCGGCCCTCACCGAAGAGCGCCGGCGTGAGCTGAGCAAGGTGGTGCGCCACGCCAGCGAAGACGCGAAGATCGCGATCCGCAACCTGCGTCGCGACGCCAACGATCACGCCAAGCGCCTCACCAAGGACAAGGAAATCTCCGAAGACGAGGAGCGGCGCTCGCTCGACGAGCTGCAGCGGCTCACCGACCGGACCATCGGCGAGGTCGATCGGCTCACTTCGGCGAAAGAGACCGAGATCATGGCGGTCTGATGCACGAGCGCTGGCGCCGCAACGGTTGCACCGGAGAGGCACGATGATCGATCCCGTCGAGTTGCCGGCAATCGTGCCGCGCCATGTGGCGATCGTCATGGACGGCAACGGCCGCTGGGCCAAGAAGCGCTTCATGCCGCGCTTCTTCGGCCACAAGCAAGGCGTCGACGCGCTCGTGCGCACGGTGCTCGCCTGTGCCGACCGCGGCGTCGAATATCTCACCGTGTTCGCCTTTTCTTCGGAAAACTGGAAACGTCCCAGCGAGGAAGTCTCCGGTCTGATGGGCTTGGTGCTCGTCGCTGTTTCGAAGTACCTCGCCAAGCTTTCGGGCGACGGCGTTCGCGTGCGCATCGTCGGCGACCGGGCCCAGGTCTCCGACAAGCTGCGCGAAGCGTGGCAGCACGCCGAAGACAGCACCCGGCACAACACCCGCATCAATCTGTCGGTGGCCTTCAACTACGGTGGCCGCTGGGACATCGTGCAGGCCTGCCGCCAGGCGATCGCTGCCGGCCTGCGCGCCGAAGATCTTGACGAAGAACACCTCAACAGCTACATGGCCCTCAGCTACGCGCCGGACCCCGATCTTTTCATCCGCACCGGCGGCGAGGTTCGCATCAGCAACTTCCTGCTCTGGCAGGCGGCCTACTCGGAGCTCGTCTTCACCGACTGCCTGTGGCCGGAATTCGGTATCGCCGAGCTCGACGCCGCGCTCGCCGAATATGCGCGCCGCGAGCGACGTTTCGGCGCCGTGTCGAACCGCGACGCGCTGGTGTCCAGCGCAAACTGACGCATGCTCAAGCAGCGCATCCTCACCGCGCTGGTCCTGCTGGCGCTGCTTCTTCCGACGCTCTTGCTGAAGACGCCCTGGCCTTTCGCCCTGGTGACGTTGGCGGCGATGGCCGTGGCCGGCTGGGAGTGGGCGAGATTGAACGGCGCCGGACGCTTGTCGATTCCGTTCGGCATCGGCATCGGGCTGGCCTGCGCCGCCGCCCTGTGGGCCGGCTGGGGCGAGGCGGCACCGCACCTGGCATGGTGGCTGGCGACGCTCGTCTGGGTGCTCGGCGGCACCTGGGTCCTGCGCGGTGGCGTCGCCGCCTGGCCGCGACTGGCGCGCACTGCGCGTCTGGGGCTGGGCTTCGTCGCGCTGTGGACGGCGTGGCTGGCGTTTGCCAATGCGAAGGTGCTCGGTCTCAATTTCGTCCTCTCGCTCTTTTGCATCGTCTGGGCCGCCGACATCTCTGCCTACTTCGGTGGTCGCGCCTTCGGCCGGCGCAAGCTCGCGCCAGCCATCAGCCCCGGCAAGAGCTGGGAAGGAGTCTGGAGCGGCATGCTGGGGGCCGTTGTCGTGGCGGCGATATGGCTCGGGGTCGACGCGTCGGGCATGGTCGATTCGCCGAGCTTCTATCAGATCGTTGCGACGCGATTCAGCCTCATCGGCGTGGCCCTCGTCGTCGTTTTTCTCGTGGCGATGAGCGTCGTCGGCGATCTCGTCGAGTCGCTCGTCAAGCGGAGCGCCGGAGCCAAGGACAGCAGCAGCCTGCTGCCGGGACACGGTGGCATTCTCGATCGGGTCGATGCCCTGCTGCCGGTCTTTCCGATCGCCATGGCTCTGGCGTCGTTATGAGCGAGCGGGTCACCGACGCACCGCGGCAGCGCGTCTGTATTCTCGGCGCGACGGGCTCTGTAGGCATGGCCACGCTCGATGTCATGGCGCGCCATCCCGATCGCTTCGAGGTCTTCGCTCTGACGGCGCAAAAGCGCGTCGATGAGCTCTTTGCGCTGTGCCTGCGCCATCGGCCGCGCTATGCCGTTGTCGCGACACCGGAAGGGGCAGCGACGCTGGCGCGCCGGCTCGCCGACGCGGGCGCGGCTACCGAAGTGATGCATGGCGATCGCGCCCTCTGCGAGCTTGCCGCACATTCGCAAGTCGATGCCGTGATGGCCGCCATCGTCGGCGCTGCCGGCTTGTCGTCGTGCCTGGCCGCGGCCAAGGCCGGCAAGCGCCTGCTGCTGGCGAACAAGGAGGCGCTCGTCGTCGGCGGCGAACTCTTCGTCGATGCCGTGAAGGCCGGCGGAGCGACGTTGCTGCCGATCGATAGCGAGCACTCGGCGATCTTCCAATGCCTGCCCGCCGATCGTTCGACCTGGAGCGATCGCATCGACCACATTGTTCTCACCGCGTCGGGGGGGCCCTTTCGAGGCCGCGCGCCGGCAAGCCTGGCCGACGTCACGCCGGCCGAAGCCTGCGCCCACCCGAACTGGGTCATGGGCCGCAAGATCTCGGTCGATTCGGCGACGATGATGAACAAGGCGCTCGAAGTCATCGAGGCGCATTTCCTGTTCGACCTGGCACCGGAGCAGATCAAGGTCGTGATCCATCCGCAAAGCGTCATCCATTCGATGGTCGTCTGCCGTGATTATTCGGTGCTGGCGCAGCTCGGTACGCCGGACATGCGCGTGCCGATCGCGCACGGCCTGGCATGGCCCGGGCGCATCGACTCGGGCACGCCGCCGCTCGACTGGAGCCGGCTCGCCGCCCTCACGTTCGAAGCGGCCGACCTCGACCTGTATCCCGGCCTCGCTCTCGCGTGGGACACGCTGGCCGCACCACCCGGGACGAGCGCCGTGCTCAATGCCGCGAACGAAGAGGCGGTCGCCGCCTTTCTGGCCGGAACCATCCGCTTCGACCGGATTCACAGTGTCAATGCCCGCACCGTCGCTGCCGTGATCCCGTCCCGCGGCGCCGCTGATTCGCTCGAGGGGTTGATGGCGCTCGACGCCGAAGCCCGGCAGCGCGCCGGCCAGTTCCTGAAAGGCCTCGCCGCATGATGTTTGCCGCCACGCTCATTTTGTTCGCTGCTCCGCGCGAGGGCGTGCCCTGCCCTTCGGGCGGTCGTGCGGACGCTGACACATGATCATCACCGTCCTCGCATTCCTCTTCACGCTCGGCGTCCTGATCGTCGTGCACGAGTACGGCCACTACCGGGTAGCGGTCGCCTGCGGTGTCAGAGTGCTGCGTTTCTCGATCGGTTTCGGGCGCGTCCTGTGGCGGCGCCAGGCCACGCCAGAGAGCACCGAGTTCGTTGTCTGCGCCTTGCCGCTCGGCGGCTACGTTCGCATGCTCGACGAGCGCGAAGCGCCGGTGCCTGCCGCGGAGCTGGGCCGCGCCTTCAATCGCAAGTCGATCGGGCAGCGCGCCGCGATCGTCGTCGCCGGGCCGGTCGCGAACCTGCTTCTCGCCGTCATTCTTTACTCGGCGGCACATTGGATCGGCGTCGACGAGCCGAAGGCCGTGCTGGGGCCGCCGGCGGCGGCAAGCGTTGCCGAACGCGCCGGCCTGCACGCGGGAGACTGGGTTCGCGCCTGGTCCGACGATGGCAGCGAATGGCACGACGTGCGCTCGCTCACCGACTTGCGCTGGCAAGTCACGCAGTCGGTGCTGCATGGCGACGATCTCGACCTTCTCGTCAGCGACCACGACGGCCGCGGCGAGCATCACGTCGTTCTCGGCCTGGCGTCGCTCGCCGCCAGCGAAGTCGACGCCAAGCTGATGCAGCGGGTCGGCCTCGGCAGTGCCTGGAGCGAGCCGGTGCTCGGCGACGTCAAGGCCGGTGGAGCAGGTGCGGCGGCGGGCCTGCGCGCCGGCGACCGAGTCCTCAGCATCGATGCTCGGCCGATCGTCGACGCCAGTCAGGTACGAGACGCGATCCGCGCCGCCGGCGCGACCGGCACGGCGAAGCCGATGCAATGGTCGGTGCTGCGTGACGGCGCGCGGCTCGAGATCGTCGTCACGCCGAAGGTCGTCATCGATGCCGGCAGTCGGGTCGGTCGCATTGAGGCTTTCCCGGGGCAGCCGCCGGAGCTGGTGTCGGTGCGCTATGGTGCGGTCGAAGGCTTTACCTCGGCCGTCGCTCAGACGTGGCAGATGTCGTCGCTCACCGTGAAGATGCTCGGCAAGATGATCGTCGGCCAGGCCTCGCTGAAGAACCTCAGCGGGCCGGTGACGATTGCCGACTATGCCGGTCAGTCGGTGCGTCTGGGCATGGCGTACTACCTCGGCTTTCTCGCAGTGGTCAGCGTCAGCCTTGGCGTGCTCAACCTGCTGCCGCTTCCTGTCCTCGACGGCGGACACCTGATGTATTATCTTTTCGAGGCCGTGACGGGACGTCAGGTCTCCGAGTTGTGGCTCGACAGGCTGCAGCGCGGCGGGGTCGCCATCATGCTCGTGATGATGTCGCTGGCGCTCTACAACGACATGGCCCGCCTGCTGGGTCTTCAATGACCGACTGCATGCATCCCTTCGCTCGCCCGCGCCGATTTCGTCTCGCTCCGCTCTCTTTCGCCATCGTCCTCGCCCTGCAGGCAGGTGCGTCCATCGCCCAGCAGACTGCAGCATCCGTCACGGCGCCGGAGCCGTTCACGCTGAAGGACATCCGGGTCGAAGGCCTGCAACGCACGGATGCGGGTACGGTGTTCGCCGCGCTGCCCTTTCGCGTCGGCGATACCTACACCGCAGACAAGGGCAGTGCGGCGATCCGGGCGCTGTTCGCGACCGGCCTCTTCAAGGACGTTCGCATCGACATCGAGTCCGGCATCGCCGTGATCATCGTCGAGGAACGGCCGGTCATCGCCAACATCGATTTCGTCGGCATGAAGGAGTTCGAGAAGGACGCGCTGACGAAGTCGCTGAAGGATTTCGGCATCGGCGAGGGGCTGCCTTTCGACAAGTCGCTGGCCGATCGCGCCGAACAGGAGCTCAAGCGGCAATACCTGACACGGAGTCTCTACGGCGCCGAGGTCGTGACGACCGTGACCCCGCAGGAGCGCAATCGAGTCAACGTCACCTTCACCGTCACCGAAGGCAGCCCGTCGAAGATCCGCGAAATCCGGATCGTCGGCAACAAGGTGTTCTCGGAAGGCACGCTGAAGGGCTTGTTCGAGCTGAATGACGGCAACTGGCTCGACTTCTATCTGAAAGGCGACCGCTATTCACGGGCCAAGCTCAACGCCGACCTGGAGACCCTGCGCGCCTACTACCAGAACCGCGGCTATCTGGAGTTCGAGGTCACGTCGACGCAGGTCGCGATCTCGCCCGACAAGCAAGACATCACGATCACGATCAATGTCAAGGAGGGCCAGCCTTACATCGTGACGGCGGTCAAGCTCGAAGGCGAATACCTGGGCAAGGAGAACGAGTTCCGCTCGCTGGTGACGATCAAGCCCGGCCAGCCCTATCGTGCCGAGTCGGTGGCCGAAACGACGCGGGCCTTCGTCGATCGCTTCGGCGCGTTCGGCTATGCCTTTGCCAAGGTCGACTCGCGGCCGGAGATCGATCGTGCCACGGGTCAGGTGGTGGTCACCCTGGTTGCCGATCCGCAGCGGCGCGTCTATGTCCGGCGCGTTAATGTGGCCGGCAATACCCGAACCCGCGACGAGGTCGTGCGGCGCGAGTTTCGCCAGTTCGAATCGGCCTGGTACGACGGGCGCAAGATCAAGCTCTCGCGCGACCGCGTCGACCGTCTCGGCTACTTCAGCGAAGTCAACGTCGAAAGCACCGAGGTACCGGGCACCGCGGACCAGGTCGATCTCACCGTCACCATCAAGGAAAAGCCGACCGGCGCGATCTCGGTCGGTGCCGGCTTCTCGAGCGCCGACAAGCTTTCTCTGACCGGCTCGATCAAGCAGGAAAACATCTTCGGCACGGGCAACTATCTCGGCCTCGAGGTGAACACCAGCAAATACAGCCGGACCGCCGTGGTCAGCACTGTGGATCCGTACTTCACGGTCGACGGCATCTCGCGGGCAATCGACGTCTACTACCGGACGAGCCGGCCAATCAACCCATTCGGCGGCGAAGACTACGAGCTGGTGACGCCTGGCGCGGCGATCCGCTTCGGCGTTCCGTTCAGCGAGTACGACACCGTCTTCTTCGGCGTCGGTGTCGAGCGGACCCAAATCAAGGGCACGACGAACCTGCCGAACAGTTTTTTCCTCTATCGCGAAGAATTCGGCGAGACCAGCACGTCCTTTCCGCTGACCATCGGCTGGACCCGCGACAGCCGAGACAGCGCACTGGTGCCGACCAGCGGCCGCTACACGCGCGTCAACGTCGACTACTCGCCGCTCGGCGACGCGCGCTACGTTCGCGTCAATCTGCAGGGCCAGCAGTACATCCCGATCACGCGCGCCTTCAATTTCGGCGTCAACGCCGAGATCGGCTATGGCGCCGGCTTCAACGGCCACCCTTATCCAATCTTCAAGAACTTCTACGGCGGCGGCCTTGGAACGGTGCGCGGCTTCGAGCAGGGCACGCTCGGCCCGGTCGACGTGACCGGCGCCTATATCGGCGGCAACAAGCGCTTCAACATCAACAACGAGCTCTACCTGCCGGTGCCCGGCTCCAACAACGACCGCACGTTTCGAATCTTTTTGTACCTCGACGCCGGCAATGTCTGGGGCGAGAACGAGCGCATCACGCTCAGCAGCCTGCGCGCCTCGGCCGGCCTCGGCGTTAGCTGGGTCTCCCCGGTCGGCCCGCTCAAGCTCAGTTACGGCCTGCCTGTCCACAAGATGCCGGAAGATAGAATCCAGCGCCTGCAGTTTCAGATCGGGACCGCCTTCTGATGATGAACAGCCTCACCCTCAAATCCCTGGCCGTCGCAGCGCTTCTCGCGTGCGCCGCCGGTGGCGCTTGCGCGGACGAGCTGAAGATCGGCTACGTCAACAGCGATCGGGTTCTGCGCGACGCCGTGCCGGCTAAGGCAGCGCAGGCCAAGCTCGAGGCCGAGTTCTCCAAGCGCGAGAAGGATCTTGCCGACGTCGCCAGTCGCCTGAAGGCGGCGAGCGACAAGCTCGACAAGGACGGCCCGACGCTGGCCGAGGCTGACCGGGCGCGCCGCCAGCGCGAACTGGTCGACCAGGACCGCGAGCTGCAAAGAAAGCGCCGCGAATTCCAGGAAGACCTGAACCAGCGCAAAAACGAAGAGCTCGGCGCCGTCGTCGAGCGCACAAACCGCGTCATCAAGCAGATCTTCGAGACCGAGAAGTACGACCTGATTCTTCAGGAAGCGGTCTTCTGGAGCCCGAAGGTCGACATCACCGACAAGGTGATCAAGGCGCTCAACGCGCAAAGCGCTGGCAAGTAGCGGTTCGCGGTGTCAGGTGTCACGCTCGGCGAGATTGCTGAACGGCTCGGTGGAGAACTGATCGGCGACGCTGCGCTTGTCATCGACGAGCTCGGGCCGCTCGACGCCGCTGGTCCGTCGTCGCTGGCCTTTCTTTCCAATCCGCAATACCAGAAGCAGCTGGCGACGACGCACGCCGCCTGCGTCATCGTCGCGCCCGCGTTCAAGGATGCAGCGGCGGCTCGCGGCGCCGCCATCGTCACGCCGGACCCCTATGTCTACTTTGCCAAGCTGACGCAGTGGTGGGTGACGCGAAGCCGACCCGAAGAGAAGCGGACGATTCACGCTACCGCTCTGATCGACGGCGGCGCGACCCTCGGTGGCAACGCATCGATCGGCGCCTTTGCGATCATCGAAGCCGGCGCGACGATCGGCGATGCGGTCACGATCGGCCCCTATTCGTACGTCGGCCGTGATTGCCGTATCGGTGGCGGCACCCGGCTCGGCTCGCGCGTCACGCTGCTCGACGCCACGACCATCGGCGCGCGCTGCATCGTCCATGCCGGCGCTGTGCTCGGCGCCGATGGCTTCGGCTTTGCGCCGCACGAAGGCCGCTGGGTCAAGATCGAGCAGCTCGGGCGCGTGTGTATCGGCGACGACGTCGAGATCGGCGCCAACACCTGCATCGACCGCGGCGCCCTCGGCGACACCGAAATCGCCGACGGCGTGAAGATCGATAACTTGGTGCAGATCGGTCACAACGTCAAGATCGGCCCACACACGGCGATCGCCGGCAATGTCGGCATCGCCGGCAGCGCCACCATCGGCGCGCACTGCATGATCGGCGGCGGCGCCGGCGTCAACGGCCACGTCACCCTGGCCGACCACGTCGTCGTCGGCGGGGCGACGCAGATCTCGCGGTCGATCGCAAAGGCTGGTTTTTACAGCGGATCGTTTCCCTTCGACGACAATGCCTCGTGGGAAAAGAACGCCGCGGTGGTGCGCAACCTGCATGCGTTGCGCGACAGGGTCCGGGCGCTCGAGAAGAAGCTTCCATGACGAACCTCGACATCCATCAGATCCTGAAGCAGCTGCCGCACCGGTATCCATTTCTGATGGTCGACCGCGTGCTCGAGCTCGAGCACGGCAAGCGCATCAAGGCGCTGAAGAACGTCAGTGCCAACGAGCCGTATTTTCTCGGCCACTTTCCCCAGCGGCCGGTCATGCCCGGCGTCATGATGATCGAAGCCTTGGCGCAGGCAGCGGCGCTGCTGTCGTTCGACGCGGTCGGCGCGTCACCATCCGACGATCAGATCTACTACTTTGCCGGCATCGATGGGGCGCGCTTCAAACGTCCCGTCGAACCCGGCGATCAGCTCATCCTCGATGTCGTGCTCGACCGCATGAAGTCGGGTGTCTTCAAATTCACCGCGAAGGCGACGGTCGACGGCGAGCTCGCCGTCGAGGCGTCGCTGATGTGCACCGTCCGAACGATCGAATAAATCCGTGATCGAGGTTCACCCGACCGCGATCGTCGAGGCGGGCGCCGAGCTTGCGGCTTCGGTCCGGGTGGGCGCCTACTCGATCGTTCGCGCCCAAGTCCGCATCGGCGAGGGCACGACGATCGGCCCGCACTGCGTGATCGAAGGGCGAACCAGGATCGGCCGCGACAACCGCATCGCCCAATTCAACTCGATCGGCGGCGTGCCGCAGGACAAGAAGTACGCCGGCGAGGACACGGCCCTCGAGATCGGCGATCGCAATTCCATTCGCGAGTTCTGCACCATCAACGTCGGCACCGCGCAGGACGCCGGCACGACGCGCATCGGCAACGACAACTGGATCATGAACAGCGTGCACATCGCTCACGACTGCCAAGTGGGTAGCGACGCGATCATCGCCGGCTATGCCGGGCTGGCCGGCCATGTGCACCTGGGCGACTGGGCCATCGTCGGGGCGCAGAGCGGGTTGCACCAGTTCGTCAAGATGGGAGCGCATGCCATGACCGGCTTCCAGAGCCACGTCTCGCAAGATGTGCCGCCGTACATGATGGTCGACGGCAATCCGCTCACGGTGCGCGGCTTCAATGCCGAAGGTCTGCGCCGGCGCGGCTTCAGCGCCGAGCGCATCACGATCGTCAAGCAGATGCATCGCCTTCTCTATCGCGACGGCCTGTCCCTCGAAGACGCGCGGAGCCGGATTGCCAGGCTGGCGGACAGCGACTCGGGCTCTGCTGCCGATGTCGCCTTGATGACCGATTTTCTCGCCGCCGCGAAGCGCGGCATCGCCCGCTGAGAGTTTCGCCCTCGTCATGAATTCCGAATTTCCGCGCTTTGCGATGGTCGCGGGCGAGGCTTCCGGCGATGTCCTTGCCGGCCTGCTGCTCGAGGGTCTGCGCGCGCGTTGGCCGAACCTCTCGGCCGAGGGCATCGGCGGCCCGAAGATGGTCGAGCAGGGCTTCGCCGCCTGGTGGCCGCACGACAAGCTGGCCGTTCGCGGCTACGCCGAGGTGCTGGGCCACTTTCGCGAGATCGTCGGCATCCGCAACCAGCTCACCGAGCGGCTGATGCGCAACAAGCCCGATTGCTTCATCGGCGTCGATGCGCCTGACTTCAATCTCGATCTCGAAGTGAAGCTGCGCGGCGCCGGCGTCAAGACCGTGCATTTCATCAGCCCGTCGATCTGGGCCTGGCGCGGCAAGCGAATCGAAAAGATCAGGAAGGCGACCGACCTGGTGCTCTGCATCTTTCCCTTCGAGCCGGAGATCTACGCCAAGCGCAGCATCAACGCCGTCTACGTGGGCCACCCGCTGGCCAGCGTGATTCCGCTCGAGACGCCGCGCGTCGAGGCACGCGAGGCGCTCGGCGTCGCCGAGGGCCAAACGCTGGTCGCGATCCTGCCCGGCAGCCGGCGATCCGAAATCCAGTACATCGCGCCGCGCCTCTTCGGCGCCGCCGCCGAGATGCTGCGCCAACGACCGGGGCTGAAGTTCGTCGTTCCCGTCGTCACCGGGCTGCGCCACGTCATCGAGCCGCTGCGGCGACAGTACGCGCCCGAAGCGAACATCGAGCTGCTCGACGGCCGCGCTCACGACGCGCTGGCGGCCTGCGACGTGGCGCTCGTCGCCAGCGGCACGGCGACGCTCGAGACCGCGCTTTTCAAACGACCCATGGTCGTCGTCTACGCGATGCACGCGCTGACCTGGCAGATGGGCAAGCGCATGAACTATCAGCCGTGGGTCTCGCTGCCGAACATCCTGCTGCGCGACTTCGCCGTACCCGAATTGCTGCAAGGCGACGCCACGCCGGCGAAGATTTCGGCAGCGGCATTCGCCTGGCTCGACGACCCGGCTGCCTGCGAGTCGCTTCGCGTCCGCTTCGAAGGCATCCACCGCGAGCTGCGTCGCGATACGCCGCGGCTGGCAACGGAAGCGATCGAGGCTGTGCTCGCGGCCTGACGATCGGGCGACAAGCATGCATGCGACGACCTTTCTCCGTGCTGGCAAGCTGCGTCTCATCATCGACGTGAGCGGCCCGATGGCCGGCGTCGACGAAGTCGGGCGCGGCCCGCTGGCCGGGCCGGTCGTCGCCGCCGCGGTCATCCTCGACGACAGGCGGACCATCCGCGGTCTCAACGATTCGAAGTTGCTGCAGCCCGGGGAGCGCGAGCGGCTCGATGGCGAGATCAGGAAGAGGGCGATCTGCTGCAGCGTCGCCGAGGCGAGCGTCGAGGAGATCGATCGCTTCAATATCCTGCGCGCCGCCTTGCTTGCGATGCGCCGCGCAGTCGAAGGTCTGCGCCAGCAGCCGAGCATCGTTCTCGTCGACGGCAACCAGCGGCCCGAGCTGACGATGCCGGTGCGCACCGTCGTCGGCGGCGACGCCAAGGTACGGGCGATCTCGGCCGCGTCGATCATCGCCAAGGTCTATCGCGATCAGCTGCTGAGAACGTTGCACGGCGAGCATCCGCAGTACGGTTTTGACGATCACAAGGGCTACTCGACGCCGGGCCATCTGGCCGCCTTGCGCGAGCACGGCGCCTGCGTGCACCATCGGCGCAGCTTCGCGCCCGTGCGTGCGGTGATGGACCGGCTCTTCTGAACCGTGGCGCTTGTGCGACCGTTGCTCACGCCGCTGCCCGCGAGCGCGTCGCCGCCTCGGCGGCGGCCCTGCTGGTACTGAGGTCCGACGTGGCCAACAAGCTGCTCTACGTCACCTCGCGTGACAACCCGCTGCTGGTTCGGCTCCGCAAGCTGGCGCGACACCCCGGCGAGTACCGAAAGCTGCACCAGGTGCTGCTCGAGGGCGAGCATCTTTGCCGGGCCTGGGCGGAGCGAGGCGGGGCGACGGCGCTGCATGCCGTGATCAGTGAATCGGCTTGGCAGGACGGTCGCTTCCTGGAGCTGGCCGATGCCGCCGCGGCAACCGTGATCGTTGCCGACGCCTTGATGGCGGAGATTGGCACGCTCGACGCGCCCGCGCCGATCGTTTTCGTCGTGCCATTGCCAACTCCGCCGGCGATCGATCCGAACGCGCCGAGTGTCGTTCTCGATCAGGTGCAGGACGCCGGCAACGTCGGCTCCATCCTGCGCAGCGCGGCGGCGTTCGGAGTCACGCAGGTGATCGCCTTGCAGGGCACGGCCTCGCTGTGGTCAGCGAAGGTGCTGCGCGCCGGCATGGGCGCACACTTGTCCTTGCGCTTGGTCGAGAACGCTGTCGACGAGGGGCTCGCCGCGCTCACCATGCCCTGGCTCGGCACCAGCTCCCATGCGAGCGAGTCCCTGGCCAGCGCGCCATTGCCCTGGCCTTGCGTCTGGATCTTCGGCAACGAGGGCGCGGGAATGAGCGCGTCGCTGCAGCCGCGTTGCGCGATGCGCCTGAAGGTGCCGCAGCCGGGCGGTGAAGAGTCGCTGAACGTTGCCGCCGCGGCGGCCATCTGCCTCTATGAATCGGCGCGCCACCGATTTTCGTAGTTCGAGTCGGCGGCGCGCGATCACTTCCGGGCTGGCGGCGTCGCGGTCCTCAGGCCTGGAACTTGACGAGCGCATTGAGGAACTCGGCACCGGCCTTGCCGACCGAGATCAGCGTTTCCATCTCCTTCGAGTCGGCCTGATCGCTGAGGCGCTTCAGGGATCCGCCCAGCGCGGCCAATATTGATCGGATCGGCATTAAACAGCTTGCCGCCATAGCCGGAATGTCGAACTTGCCGTCGAGCGCCGGATCCATTCGATGCATTTCACGTTGATTCGGCGATGCAGCCGAAGCTAGACCTTTTGCGTCCCGCCTTCGAGCGAGCTCGGCAACAAACGCCCGAAGGTGCGAAATTTCGCGCCGCCGCCGCCGCCGCGTCGTCGCGACTATTCGGCCCGGCCGATCCGCCGCACCGCCTGGGTCATCAACTTTGCATCGTCGTCCCAGTAGATCTGAAACTCCGGTGCGTCCAGATACTGGATCGGGCTGCCGGCCTTGTTGACAACTTGCTGAACGACCGGATCGGCGGCTGCGTTCGCGGCCGCGGCGCGAAGGCGAAGGACGATGGCCTCCGGCGTCTTGCTCGGCACGAACAGGGCCGACCATTGCGCGAAGTGAACCGGATAGCCCGCCTGCGTCAGGCTCGGCACGCCGGGCAGCGTGGCCCGCGGCTGCTCGCCCCAGTGCGCCAGAGCCCGGAGCTTGCCGGCCTGGATCTGTTGCACCACTGTCGAGGGACCACTGGCCACGGCATCGATCTGCCCGGCGAGCAAGGCGACGATCGCCGGTCCGGCACCGGTGTACGGAATATGCGTCATCCGAAACCCGGCCGAGGCCTTGAGCATTTCCATCGGCACGTGCATCGTCCCGTAGTTGCCGGAGCTTCCGTAGTTGTAGGCGTCGGGCTTGCGTTTCGCGTCGGCGATGAACTCGGCCAGGGAATGCCAGGGCGAATCGGCGCGCACGACCAGCACCGTCGGGTCGGCGGTGAAGCGCGCGATCGGCCTGAACTGGCTGAGCTCGTACGCGGGCTTGCGATTGAGGATGGCGTCGGCCTCGGGCAGGATCGAGATCGAGGAAAGCGTCATCAGCACGGTGTAGCCGTCGGCCGGCGCGCGGGCCGCCTGACCCATGCCGACTGCGCCGCCGGCGCCCGGCCGGTTCTCGACGAGCATCGTCTGCCTGACCTCGCGCGAGAGCGCTTCGGCCGCCGGCCGCGCGACCGTGTCGGCAACGCCGCCGGGCGGGAAGGGCACGATCATCGTGACCGCGTGATCGGGATAGGGCGTGTCGGCCTGAGCGATGCCTGCGGCCGCCAGAAGTGCAAGGACCAGGAAACGGGCCGCGCGAACAGGTTTGTTTTTCATCTGCAGCGGATATCGGAGGCGATCGACTTCCGTGCGCTCGACGCGCAGGGCGCGCGGGACGGGCCTCGCGTCAATACATGAGTCGATCGGGCCGCAGGTCGCGCAGGATCGTCGTCGCGATTTCCTCGATCGACTTGTGCGTGGACGAGAGCCAGGCAATGCCTTCTTTTCTCATCATCGTCTCGCCTTCGCGAATCTCCCATCGGCAATTCTCGATCGACGCGTACTTGCTGTTCGGTCGCCGTTCGTTGCGGATCCGGGCGAGTCGCTCGGGGTCGATGGTCAGGCCGAAGCACTTCGCCTTGAAGGGAGCCAGCGAACCCGGGATCTTGCCGCGCTCGAAATCTTCCGGGATGAGCGGATAATTCGCGGCCTTGATGCCGTGCTGCATGGCGAGGTAGAGCGAGGTCGGCGTCTTGCCGCTGCGACTCACGCCGACCAGGATTACGTCGGCCTCGGCCAGGCTCTTCGTCGACTGGCCATCGTCATGGGCGAGCGCGAAGTTGATCGACTCGATGCGGTCGGTGTATTCCTGGCTGTCCGAGACGTCGGAAAAGCGGCCGATCCGATGATTCGAGGTGATGCCGAACTCGGCCTCGAGCGGCTCGATGAAGGTGTTGAACATGTCCATCACCAGGCCGCGCGACCGCTCCTTGACGATCGCCAGGATCTCGGGATTGACGAGCGTCACGAAAACGACGGGCCGGCGGCCTTCGACCTCGACCGTGTGGTTGATCTCGCGTACGACCTGGTGCGCCTTGTCGGTCGTGTCTATGAAGGGCCGGCGCACGTGTCGCGGCTTGATTGCGAACTGCGACAGGATCGAGTTGCCGAAAGTCTCGGCGGTGATGCCGGTACCGTCGGACACGAAGTAGACGGTGTGCCGTGGCCCGGGTGGTGCGGCCGGGAGATCGGGCGTCGTCAGCGGCGGGGTGTCGTTCGCAGGGTGCATGTCGGCGATGATGACATCGCCTTCGGCATGGCGGCCGACAGTCTCGCGCCGGACGGCTCGTAGAATCTAGGCCTGTTTCCGCCCGTGCCGCCGTGACCGCGCTCTTCATTGCCTCTCGCTTTTGCGGTGCCCGCAGCCGACGTCTCGTCGCTGCGACGGATCGCGCCGCCGGCGATTCGAGGCCGAGCCGCACACGCATCGCCGCCCTGGGCCGGAAAGCACCGGTTTTTCACGATCGCGGAGCTTCCCCATGTCACCCAGCCACTTGGCGACCGCCCTGGTCGCCCGCCTCGAAGACCTGAGAATGACCGACGTCGAGGCGGTCGGCGGCAAGAACGCCTCCCTCGGCGAAATGATCAGCCAGTTGAGCGAATCGGGCGTGCGCGTGCCCGGTGGGTTCGCAACCACGTCGCATGCGTTTCGCACCTTCCTCGCCGAAGGCGGCTTGGCTCGGCGCATTTCGGAACGTGTCGCCAAGCTGGACACCGATGACGTTCGAGCCCTGGCGGCGGCCGGCGCCGAGATTCGCGGCTGGATCGGCGAGCAGCCCTTTCCGCGCCCGCTCGAAGACGCGATCCGCGCCGAGTTCGAGCGGCTGTCGCGTGACGACGCGCAGGCGAGCTTCGCGGTGCGCTCGTCGGCGACCGCTGAAGACCTGCCCGACGCTTCGTTCGCCGGCCAGCAGGAGACCTTCCTCAACGTCACCGGCGTCGACGACGTGCTGGCCAAGATGAAAGAGGTCTTCGCCAGCCTCTACAACGACCGGGCCATCAGCTATCGCGTGCACAAGGGCTACGCGCACGGCGATGTGGCGCTCTCCGCCGGCGTGCAGCGCATGGTGCGCAGCGACCTCGGCTCGGCCGGCGTGATGTTCACGATCGACACCGAGAGCGGTTTCACCGACGTCGTCTTCATCACCTCGAGCTTCGGCCTCGGCGAGACGGTGGTGCAAGGTGCCGTCAATCCCGACGAGTTCTACGTCCACAAGCCGGCGCTGCGCAACGGCAAGCAGGCGATCATCCGGCGCAACCTCGGCTCCAAGCTCATCCGCATGGGCTTCGCCTCGGCCGCGGAGCACGCGGCGACGGGCAAGCTGGTGACGACCGTCGACACCGCGACCGAGCAGCGAAACCGCTATTCGCTGTCGGACGCTGACGTGTCCGAGCTGGCCCGCTATGCGCTCGTCATCGAAAAGCACTACGGCCGGGCCATGGACATCGAGTGGGGCAAGGACGGCGTGGACAGGAAGCTCTACATCCTGCAGGCGCGGCCCGAGACGGTGAAGAGCCAGGCCGAGGGCAAGGTCGAGCAGCGCTACAAGCTGAAGGGCTCGGGCACGGTGCTGGTCGAAGGTCGCGCCATCGGCCAGAAGATCGGCACGGGGTCGGTGCGTATCGTGGGGTCGACGGCCGACATGGACCGGGTCGAGGCCGGCGACGTTCTCGTCACCGACATGACCGATCCGAACTGGGAGCCGGTGATGAAGCGGGCCGCGGCGATCGTCACAAATCGCGGCGGTCGCACTTGTCACGCGGCGATCATCGCCCGCGAGCTCGGCATACCGGCGGTGGTCGGCTGCGGCAACGCGACCGAGCTGCTGAAGGAGGGCGCGCTCGTCACCGTCGCCTGCTCCGAGGGCGACACCGGCTACGTCTACGATGGCCTGCTCGAGACCGAGATCACCGAGGTGCAGCGCGGGGAGCTGCCGTACTCGCCGATCAAGATGATGATGAACGTCGGCAACCCACAGCTCGCTTTCGAGTTCGCGCAGATGCCGAACTCCGGCGTCGGCCTGGCGCGGCTCGAGTTCATCATCAACAACAACATCGGCGTGCACCCGAAGGCGATCCTCGACTATCCGAACATCGACGCCGACCTGAAGAAGGCGGTCGAGAGCGTCGCCCGCGGTCACGCCTCGCCGCGCGCCTTCTACGTCGACAAGCTGACCGAAGGAATCGCGACGATCGCCGCCGCGTTCTGGCCGAAACCGGTGATCGTGCGGCTGTCGGACTTCAAGAGCAACGAGTACAGGAAGCTGATCGGCGGCTCGCGCTACGAGCCCGAGGAAGAAAACCCGATGCTCGGCTTTCGCGGCGCCTCTCGCTATGTGAGCGAGGCGTTCGGCGAAGCGTTCGCAATGGAATGCGAGGCGCTCGTGCGCGTCCGTCGCGACATGGGCCTGAGCAACGTCGAGGTGATGGTTCCTTTCGTGCGCACGGTCGGCCAGGCGGCGCAGGTCATGGGCATGCTTGCGGCCAACGGCTTGAAGCGCGCCTCGGCGGGCGGCACCGACGGGCTCAAGATCATCATGATGTGCGAGGTGCCGAGCAACGCCATCCTGGCCGACCAGTTCCTCGAACACTTCGACGGCATGTCGATCGGCTCGAACGACCTGACCCAGCTCACACTCGGCCTCGATCGCGATTCAGGGCTCGAGCTGCTGGCGAAGGATTTCGACGAGCGCGATCCCGCCGTCAAGGCGATGATCTCGCGCGCCATCGCTGCCTGCCGTGCCACCGGCAAGTACATTGGCATCTGCGGCCAAGGCCCGAGCGATCACCCCGATTTCGCCGACTGGCTGGCCGACGAAGGCATTGCCTCGATCTCGCTCAACCCCGATTCCGTGGTCGAGACCTGGACGCGCCTGGCGACTCGCTGAAGCGGGAAGGCCGCGCCTCAGAGCGCGAAGCTCATGTGCATCTTGTCGTGATAGACGCTGCCTAGCTTGAGGGCGCGAGGCAGGGTGCCGAAGGCGACGAAGCCGCGGCTTTCGTAGAGAGCGATGGCGGCGCTGTTGCCGGCCGTCACGGTGAGGGTCAGCATTTCGAGGCCCGGAGTGCGCCGCGCTTCGGCGATGCAGGCATCGAGCAGGTCGCGACCGACGCCGTGCCCGCGCGCCTCCGGGCGGACCATCATGCCGACGACGTGGCCGATGTGCTGCACCTTGTGGCGCAATTCCCGTTCGCAGCCAATGGCGCCGATCATGTGTCTGCCGCGCCAGGTGCCGAGCAGGAAGTGGCCACCGCCGCGGCGGTCGAGACCGAGCCGATGCAGGTAATCGGCAGGTTCTTTTTTCTTCTCGGCGGCGGCGTCGGAGGTGAAGGCCTCGGGATGCGCGAGGAGCATGTCGTCGCGCAACTGCTTGTAGTCGGCCAGGTCGCTGGCGACGAGCGGACGGACGGGCGGCCTCTCGGTCATGCGGCGGATGCGGCTCGTCTTCGCTGCGTCGCTCAGCCGCCGATGTAGTGCATTTCGACGCGCCGCTCGCCGGGGCCAGCCCTCGCGTCGGCACGGCCACGCAGCTCCGAATAGCGATCGTCGCGGCCGTGCCAGAGCAGGCCGACGGCGGCGGCGATGTCGTCGTCGCTGGCGCCGCCGCGAACCAGGGCGCGCAGATCGTGGCCCTGCGTCGCGAAAAGGCACAGGAAGAGCTTGCCTTCGGTGGAGAGCCGGGCTCGATTGCAGTCGCGGCAGAAGGCTCGGGTAACGCTCGAGATCGTGCCGATCTCGCCGGCGACGCTCGGCTCGGCGTAGCGCCAGCGTTCTGCCGTCTCGCCGACCGTCGACACCGCCAGGCGCTCGAGCGCGAAGACGTTGCCGATCTGTTCGATGACCTGCGCCGAGGGCAGCACGTCGTCCATGCGCCAGCCGTTGGTCGAGCCGACGTCCATGTATTCGATGAAACGAAGCGCCACGTCGCGACCTCGGAAGTGGCGCGCCATCGGCACGATCTCGTGGTCGTTGGTGCCGCGCTTGACCACCATGTTGACCTTGATCGGGCCCAGGCCCGCCCGCTCGGCAGCGTCGATGCCGGCGAGCACGTCGGCGACCGGAAAATCGGCGTCGTTGAGGCGCCGAAAAATCGCGTCGTCGAGCGCATCGAGGCTCACGGTCACGCGTCTCAGGCCCGCATCTTTCAGCGCCTGCGCCTTGCGGGCGAGCAGCGAGCCGTTGGTGGTGAGCGTCAGGTCGAGCGGCTCACCTTCGACAGTGCGCAACCCCGCCAGCATGGCGACCAGCCGCTCGAGATCGCGCCGCAGCAGCGGCTCGCCGCCGGTGAGCCGGATCTTGCGCACACCGTGGCCGGCGAAGACGCGGGCGACCCGTGCCATCTCCTCGAAGCTGAGCAACGATGCCTGCGGTAGGAAAACGTGGTGCTTGTCGAAGACCTCCCTCGGCATGCAATAGCTGCAGCGGAAGTTGCAGCGATCGGTGACAGAGATGCGCAGATCGTGCAGCGGCCGATGCAGGCGGTCGAGCAACTCGCCGGTCGGCGTTGCGGATTCGGCTGGAATCACAGGCAACGACGCGAGCGAGCGAATATCGGTGAGAGGAATGACTCTTGCCGCCATCCTCGCATTGTGCCTACGGCTTCGGGCTAAGCCCGGGCCGGGCCGGCGGCCTCACTGGCTCTGGGGTTCCGTGGCAGCGGTGGCGATGCCGGACAGCGGTTGCGCCAGCACGTCGGCCCGGCGCGCGCCGGTGAAGCGCTTGGCCCAGTAGGCGAAGCCGAGATCGTCGGTTCGTACGTCCTTGCCGCGACTCGGCGCGTGGATGAACCGGTTGTCGCCGATGTAGATGCCGACGTGC
>JBDTIO010000013.1:0-4934 GCA_039936375.1 Caldimonas sp.
TCTTCGCCGCCGATCTCGACGACCGGCAAGGCACCGAGCGTTCGACGCGCGGCGTTGAAGTCCTGCTCGTCACGAAAGCCGCGCAGCACCTCGAAGAGAACGAGATCGGCCATCGTCAGCGGCGCCGTGCCGTCGGCAAGCAGATCGGCCAGGCGCCCGACACCCGCGTTCTCAGAACCGTTGAAGAAATCGATCCACACCGACGAGTCGACGAGGATCACTTCCCGGGCTTTCGGCGGGCCGCTTATTCCGACCGCGGTTCGCTGGCGACGCGGCGGCTGGCCGCGCCGGCATCATCCCAGCGCAGCCTGCCGCGCAAGGCCAGGATCTCGCGATAGGCTGCCTGTCGGGCGAGCAGTTTCAACCCGGCTTCGACAGCGTCCTTCTTCGTCTTGTACGGCCCTGCCCGCATCGCCGCGTCAAGAACGGCATCGTCGATCAGGATGTTCGTGCGCATGATGTGTATGAATTGATCAACTCGCGTGCATCATACACTTGCGCGGAGGTCGCAGACCGCAACGCTGCGCCCCGATCGGCGCAACCTCAGGCGAGCGCGCGGGCGATGAGCATCTTCTGCACGTCCGACGTGCCTTCATAGATCTGGCAGACACGCACGTCGCGATAGATGCGCTCGACGGGGAAATCGGCGACGTAGCCGTAGCCGCCGAAGATCTGGATCGCGTCGCTGCAGACGCGCTCGGCCATCTCGCTGGCGAAGAGCTTGCCCATCGCCGCTTCCTTCAGACACGGCTGGCCGGCGTCCTTCAGGCTCGCGGCGTGGTGCACGAGTTGGCGTGCCGCCTCGATTTGCGTCGCCATCGAGGCAAGCCGGAACTGCACCGCCTGGTGCTCGAAGATCGGCTTGCCGAACGCGACCCGCTCCTTCGAATAGGCGAGCGCCGCATCGAAAGCGGCGCGGGCCATGCCGATCGACTGCGCGCCGATGCCGATGCGGCCGCCCTCGAGGCCCGAGAGCGCGATCTTCAGGCCCTGGCCTTCCTCGCCGATGAGGTTCTCGGCCGGCACGCGACAGTTCTCGAAGACGATCTGCGCTGTGTCGCTGGCGTGCTGGCCGAGCTTGTCTTCCAGGCGAGCAACGATGTAGCCGGGCGTCGATGTCGGCACGACGAAGGCGCTGATGCCCTTCTTGCCGGCCGCCTTGTCGGTGACGGCCAGGACGATCGCGACGTCGCCGTTCCTGCCGCTGGTTATGAACTGCTTGACGCCGTTGAGCAGGTAGGCGGAGCCGTCACGCGCCGCGGTCGTGTTCAGCCCGTCGGCCTGCGAGCCGACGTGCGGCTCGGTGAGGCAGAACGCGCCGAGCATGTCGCCGCGCGCCAGCGGCTTCAGCCACGTCTCCTTTTGCGCTTCGCTGGCCCAAGCCATCAGGATCGAGCAGACCGGGCAGTTGTTGACGCTGACGATCGTCGACGTGGCACCGTCGCCGGCGGCGATCTCTTCGAGGATCACCGCGAGCGCGAGATAGTCGAGGCCGGCGCCGTCGTATTGCGGCGGCACGGCGATACCGTAGCAGCCGAGCGCCGCCAGCCCCTGCAGCTCGTCCTTCGGAAAGCGCGCTTCCTTGTCCCAGCGCGCGGCGTTCGGCGCGATGCGGTCGTGCACGAAGGCACGCACGGCCTCTTGCACGGCACGGTGGTCGTCGCTCAGCAGCATGACGCCCTCGCAGGCGGTTCGACGATGTTCATGTCGAAGCCTCCTTCGGCTCGCCCAGGCGCAGCAGCAAGGTGCCGGTGGCGCCGAGGAGCACGCCGCGCGACGAGCTGGCATCGCCTTCGAGCTGCACGATCCAGCCGGCGAGGCGGGCCTTGCGCTCGACGCTCGTCACGGTCCAGCGCAGCTCGATGTCTTCGTTGGCGAAGACGACGGCGCGAAAGCGGAGCTCGAAGCCCATGCCGAGGCCGTTGCGCGGCCGGCCATCTTCGAGCGGCTTCGAAAAGTGGGTCGCGGTCAGCGCCATCAACATGCTGCCAATCTGCGTCCCGCTGGCGATCAAGCCGGGATAGCCGGCGGCGCTGGCGAAGGCAGTGTCGTGATGCAGGGGATTGAAGTCGAAGACGGAGGCTGCGAATGCCGGTATCTCTTCTTCGCGCAGCCGCACGCGGTACAAGAACGTCTCGCCGACGCGCGTCGGCACGGTCTCGTCGCGGTTCACCACGGGATCGCCGCTCATGGCCGCTCGGCGAACGCCAGACGCGCCGCGAGGCCGGCGAAGAGCAGGCCGCCGCCACCCTGCAACGAGCGACGCCACGCCTGCGAAGGCTGCCAGCGCCGCAGCGGCGCCACCAGCAGTGCGAACAACACCAGGAAGCAGAAGCCCTGGACGACGAAGCAGGCGCCGAGGAACAGAAACGCGAGGGTCTTGTGCGGTGCGCCGGCGTCGATGAACTGCGGCAACAACGCCAGGAAGAAGATCGCGACTTTCGGATTCAGCGCGTTGGTGACGAGTGCCTGGCGAAATGTCCGGGCCAGACTTGTCGGCGGCGCGAGAGTGACGGTCGCAGCGGCCGGCGACGCCGATCGCGCCGCATCGCGCAGCATGGCGACGGCGAGCCAGGCCAGATAGCCAGCGCCGAACCACTTGAGGGCCGTGAACGCGGCCGCCGATGCGGCGAGCAGCGCGGCGAGGCCGAATGTCGCCGCCAGGCTGTGCACGACGCAACCCGAAGCGATGCCGGCCGCCGCCGCGATGCCGCCGCGCACGCCCTGCTGCAGGGTGCGCGTCAACGTGAACATCATGTCGACACCCGGCGTCAGGTTGAGGACGAGCGCGGTCAGCGCGAAGAGCGCCAGGCCGTGCGTGCCGAACATCGACGCGCCGCTCTCTCGCTCAGAGCATCTCGACGGCCATGGCCGTCGCTTCGCCGCCGCCGATGCACAGCGCCGCGATGCCCTTCTTCTTCTTCGCCTGGCGCAGCGCGCCGAGCAAGGTGACGACGATGCGCGCGCCGCTGGCACCGATCGGGTGGCCGAGCGCCACCGCGCCGCCATGCACGTTGACCATCTCGTGAGCGAGCTTGAATTCGGTCATCGCCGCCATCGTCACCGCGGCGAAGGCTTCGTTGACTTCCCAGAGGTCGACGTCTTTCGCGGTCCAGCCGGATTTCTTCAGCACCTTCTCGATCGCGCCCACGGGTGCGGTGGTGAACCAGTTCGGCGCCTGCGCGTGCACCGAATGCGCGACGATGCGGGCCAACGGCTTCACGCCGAGGCGGCTCGCCGTCGACTCGCGCATCAGCACCAGCGCGGCAGCGCCGTCAGAGATGCTCGACGAGGTGGCCGCGGTGATCGTGCCGTCTTTCTTGAACGCCGGCTTCAGCCCCGGGATCTTGTCGAGCTTGGCCTTGAACGGCTGCTCATCGAACTTGACGATCGTCTCGCCAGCCTTGCCTGGAACGGCCACCGGCGCCATTTCCCAGTCGAAGCTGCCGTCCTCGTTGGCCTTCTTCGCGCGCTCGGTCGAGCTGACGGCGAAACGATCCATCGCCTCGCGGCTGAACTTGTACTTGTCGACGCACTCCTCGGCGAAGACGCCCATGGCACGACCGCGGTCGTAGGCATCTTCGAGGCCGTCGATCGCCATGTGGTCGTAGAGCTGGGCCGCGCCGTAGCGCACGCCCTTGCGGACGAAGGTGAGGTGCGGCGCGTTGGTCATGCTTTCCATGCCGCCAGCGACGACGATCTCGGCGCTCTCGGCTTTCAGCATGTCGTGGCCGAACATCATGGCGCGCATTCCCGAGCCGCACATCTTCGAGAGCGTCACGGCACCGGCCGAATTCGGAAGGCCGGCTCCGAGCGCCGCCTGCCGCGCCGGCGCCTGGCCCTGGCCCGCCATCAGGCAGTTGCCCATCAGCACTTCGCTCACGGCGTCGCCGGTGACGCCGGCTCGTTCGACCGCCGCCTTGATGGCCACGGCGCCGAGCTGGTGCGCCGCCAGCGCGCTGAAGTCGCCGAGCAGGCCGCCGATCGGCGTGCGGGCGGCGGAAACGATGACGATCGGATCGGTGGCTTGGGCCATGGCGGCTCCTTGAGGTGGAATCAGACGATGACGGCAACCGGCGCAGCGGACGGCTTCGCGCTGCGCCGGTTCTCGAAGCGCTTGTACGCGTCGTACGGAAAGACATCATGCACGTAGCCGGCGAGGATGCGCTCCTTGTGGCTTTGCCAGAACGCCGCGTCGAGGAGGTCGGCGTGATGCTTCATGAAAACCTCGCGCACGGTCGGGCTGCCGAGCAGGAAAGGAGCGAAGGTCTCCGGGAAAACGTCTTTCGGGCCGACCGCGTACCAGACCTCGGCCGACATCTCTTCCTCTTCGTTCCTCGCTTCAGGAATCTTGCGGAAATTGCAGGCGCTCAGGTATTCGATTTCGTCGTAGTCGTAGAACACGACCTTGCCGTGGCGCGTCACGCCGAAGTTCTTCCACAGCATGTCGCCGGGGAAGATGTTGGCGCGCACAAGGTCCTTGATGGCGTTGCCGTATTCGATCACGACCGCTTCGGTCTGCTCTCGCGTGGCGTCTTGCAGATAGATGTTGAGCGGAATCATGCGCCGCTCGATGTAGACGTGGCGAACGACGAGCGTGTCGCCGTCTTCCTCGACGACGCTCGCGCAGAAGTGCTTCAGCTCGGCGACCAGCTCGTCGTCGAAACGGTCGCGCGGAAAGGCGACGTTGCTGTACTCGAGCGTGTCGGCCATCCGGCCGACGCGGTCGTGCTGCTTCACGAGCAGGTACTTGCCCTTGATCTGCTCGCGCGTCGTGTCCTTCTGGACCGGATAGAAATCCTTGATCACCTTGAACACGTACGGAAAGCTCGGCAGGTCGAATACCAGCATCACCATGCCCTTGATGCCGGGGGCGATGCGGAACTTGTCGGACGAGTGCCGCGTATGCATCAGGAAGTCGCGATAGAAGAGGT
>JBDTIO010000014.1:0-3044 GCA_039936375.1 Caldimonas sp.
GCCTGTCGGCGGCGATTCGCACCATCCTCGTCGCCGATCTCGTGATGAGCGTCGACAACGTCATCGCCGTGGCGGGTGCCGCAGGCGGCGCGCCGGCCAGCTATCGGATGCCGTTGCTCGTGGTCGGACTGGCCATGTCGGTGCCGTTGATCATCGTCGGCAGCACGATGCTGATGAAGGTGATGGAACGCTTTCCGGTCATCATCACGCTCGGTGGAGCGCTGCTCGGCTACCTCGCCGGGCAGATGCTGGCAACGGACCCGGCCACGCAGGCGTGGTTCGATGCCCGCATGGCCGAAGCCGATGTTGCATGCGGCGCCATCGGCGCGGTTTTCGTAGTCGTCGTCGGCCAAGGGCTGCGTCGTCGCAGGTGCCGGCAGAGCCGGGCTTGAACCGAGGCACAATCCGCTGCGCCGGAACGCTCCGCGCTTTCACTTTCGTGCCGATGATGACGCTCGAGTTCCACTGCGCCTCCGACACCGGCCGGGCGCGTAACAACAACGAGGATTCCGCCGCCTTCGACGAGGCTTCGTCGCTGGTCGTGCTGGCCGACGGCATGGGCGGCTACAACGCCGGCGAAGTTGCCAGCGGCATGTGCACCGCGTTCATCAAGACGGAGCTCGGCCGCTGGCTGTCGGAAGCGTCGGAGTCGGCCACCGACACCGACGTGCGCCGGGCCATGGACATCTGCGTCGACAACGCCAACCGGGCCATTTTCAACGCCGCCAACTCGAACCCGCAATACGCCGGCATGGGCACCACGCTCGTCGTCGGCGTCTTTCGCGAGAACCGGCTGCTGCTCGGGCACGTCGGCGATTCGCGCTGCTATCGCCTGCGCTCCGGGCGTCTGGCCCAGATCACGCACGACCACTCCTTGCTGCAGGAGCAGATCGACTCCGGCCTGATCACCGCCGAGCAGGCGGCGTTCTCGTCGAACAAGAACCTGGTGACGCGGGCGGTGGGCGTCGAGGACACGGTGCTGCTCGAGACGCACCTGCACGACGTGCTGCCCAGCGATATCTACCTGTTGTGCTCGGACGGCCTGTCGGACATGCTCGACGACGAAACCATCGGCCACCTGTTGCAGAGTTGCGACTTACTGCCGGAAGCGGCCACCTCGCTCATCGACGCGGCCAACGAGGCGGGTGGAAAGGATAATATCTCCGTCGTACTCGTTCGGGTGAGGGGCCCGGCGGGAGCCGCGCGGTCGTGGTGGCCGTTTCGCCGCTGACGCGTTCGACGCCGCCGCCTGCCCGCATCCGACCGGCAAGCCTTCATTAGAAAGACAAGGGACTCGAGGTCGCAAAGCATGGGCAAACTGGTCGTATCGCTCGACGGTGTCGTGATCAAGGAAGTACAGATCACGAAGGACAAGACCACGCTGGGGCGCCGTCCGTACAACGACATCGTCATCGACAACCTCGCCGTCAGCGGCGAGCACGCGGTGCTGCAGATGGTCGGCCAGGACGTCTTCATCGAAGACCTCAACAGCACCAACGGCACCTACATCAACGGCAAGGCCGTCAAGAAGCAGCTGCTGGCTCACAACGACACCGTCGAGGTCGGCAAGTACAAGATCAAGTTCATGGCCGACGACAGCGTCGACTATGAAAAGACCATGATCATGAAGCCCGGCACGATGGCGGCCGGCTACACCTCGAGCGGGCGCGCCTCCGGCTTCGGCGCGCTGGCCGGCGGCGGTGCTGCTGCGCCGGTGGGCCCGGCGACGATCCGCGTCATGAATGGCGCCGCGGCCGGCCGCGAAGTGATGCTGACCAAGGTGGTGACCACCGTCGGCAAGCCCGGCGTCCAGGTGGCCTCGATCACGAAACGGCCCACGGGCTATGTGCTCGCGCACGTCGAAGGCACGGCGCGGCCCACCGTCAACAGCGCGCCGCTGGTCGGCGAAACCGTCGGCCTGAAGAACGGCGACGTGATCGAGCTCGCCGGCACGCAGATGCAGTTCGTCCAGGCCGCCTGAGCGGCCGCGCTCGCACAGCGAGCCATTCGCTCCGGCAGTCGACGCCTGGGCCATCCCGGCGCACGTTCGCGGTTCAGACGCTGGCGGCCTTGTGCGACTTGAGCCAGTCTTTCAGCGCGGTGTCGAGCCGTGTTTGCCATCCATCTCCCGTGTCGCGAAATCGCTGAACAACCTCGGGCGAGAGGCGAATGGTGATTCGCTCCTTGGTCGGTGTCTTCTGCGGCCCGCGCACTTTGAGTTTGGTGAGCAACGACTTGGGCAGAACTTCTTCTACCGGACGAAATCGTTTCATATCGGCGGCGGTCAGCTCGCGAAACTCGCCTTTGGCGTCAATCAGGGGTTTGGTATTTGGCATAGCGCTTTGTCTCTCGATCGTTCGCCTTGCGGAAGCTGATGACGCGAATGCCGTCTGGCGTTTCCGCGAAGCACAGGACGTGCAGTCGTCCGTGAAGACTGCCGAGCGCTACATGGCGTGTTTCGCCATATTCGCGCCGTGAGTCGGCTTGGATGTGCGCAGTCTCGAACTTGAATTCCTCGGCAGTTGGAATGACAAGCTGCGTTCGCGAATGCTTCGCTCGCTTTTGTTCGAATCGAAACTGATGCGCACATGCGAATTGTATGTACAGTCTGACTCTGCCGCAAGCGTCACGCTGGCGAGCTATTTACTCGCGCCGTGCTGATCAGTGCAGGCCCGGATTTACCCAATGAAACGCAAAATCATTGGGTAGTTGAATCATGCGAGGCCCTCGTCGACTCCTTGGCTGACACTCCGAGGCCCGCGCGCGCCGCTGCGCCAAAGCGACTACCGGGAATACGGCAAGCTCTGGCAATGCACCCTCAGACACTCGATCAATTCGAACTCAGCCTGGCATAGGCGCCAGGCAAGGATCGGTCTCACTACCCGTGACGCATTTCACGCATTGCCGCCGATCGCAGACCTCGGGCTCGATCGGTGCCGCAAATGCGACTTCGGCCGCTTGTGCGGCAGCTCCGGGCACCGGAACATCCGGGCCTGTCCTTCGTCTAACGACGGCCGCCTGGCAACGCAACGGCGTCTTTCTTC
>JBDTIO010000015.1:0-9106 GCA_039936375.1 Caldimonas sp.
CCCTTGCAGTGGCCGATCTCCTGCAGCATCTCGAGATCGAAGCGCGTCCGCTGCTCGAGCCGCTGCGCCTCGACCAGCTTGCCGCCCTTGACGAGCTCGTCGAGACGGCCGCGCAGCTCTTCCTTGATCGTCTCGATCGCCGCGACGACGCGGCCACGCGGCGTCGCATAGTGGCTGGCCGGATAGATCACGAAGCGCGGGATCTTCTGCCGGATCCGGCCGGTCAGCGGGTCGAACAGGGTCAGCGACTCGAGCTCGTCGTCGAACAGCTCGAGGCGGATCGCCAGCTCGCTGTGCTCGGCCGGAAAGACATCAATCGTGTCGCCGCGGACGCGGAAGGTGCCGCGCGAGAAGTCGTTCTCGTTGCGCGTGTACTGCATGCGGATCAGGTGGGCGATCGCCTCGCGCTGGCCGAGCTTGTCGCCGGTGCGCATGATCATCCGCATCTCGGTGTAGTCCTCCGGTGCGCCGATGCCATAGATCGCGCTCACCGAGGCAACGACGATGACATCGCGCCGCTCCAGCACGCTCTTGGTTGCCGACAGCCGCATCTGCTCGATGTGCTCGTTGATTGCCGAGTCCTTCTCGATGAAAAGGTCGCGCTGCGGCACGTAGGCTTCGGGCTGGTAGTAGTCGTAGTAGCTGACGAAATACTCGACCGCGTTCTTCGGGAAGAACTCGCGGAACTCGCTGTAGAGCTGCGCGGCGAGCGTCTTGTTCGGCGCGAAGACGATCGCCGGCCGGCCGATCTGGGCGATCACGTTGGCCATCGTGAAGGTCTTGCCGGAGCCCGTGACCCCAAGCAACGTCTGGAAGCTCAGGCCGTCGCGAATGCCGTCGACCAGGCCGGCAATCGCGGTCGGCTGGTCGCCCGCCGGGGCATAGGGGCGAAAGAGCTGGAACGGCGAGTCGGGAAACGTGACGAATTCGCCTTCGCACGGGGCGGCGGGCAGATCGACAACAGCGAGGTCGGCAGATTCGGTCATACAGATAAAATCGGTGGTTTGGCCGCTGCGAGCGAAACCGTACACGGTAACGCAAAGGCGTTCGGAGGGCAAAGCTGGGCCAGGCTGGGCGGCCACGCTCCCAGATGACGACGCCCCGTCCGTTTCCAAGCTCTCATCGCAGAACCGCGACTCAAAGGACCGATACCTCATGTCTTCGCTATTCGACACCGTCGAGATGGCGCCCCGCGACCCGATCCTGGGCCTCAACGAACAGTTCCTGGCCGACCCGAATCCGGTCAAGGTCAACCTCGGCGTCGGTGTCTATCTCGATGAGAACGGCGAGCTGCCGCTCCTGAAGTGCGTCCGCGCGGCGGAAGAAATGATGACGGCGGCGCCGCGGCCGCGCGGCTACCTACCGATCGACGGCATCGCCACCTACGACGCGGCGACGCAAAAGCTCGTCTTCGGCGGCGACAGTGAAGCCAGGCGCGCCGGACGCATCGCCACGATCCAAGGTGTCGGCGGCACCGGCGCCCTCAAGGTCGGCGCCGACCTGCTGGCCCGCATGAACCGGAAGGCGCGCGTTCTCATCAGCGACCCGAGCTGGGAAAACCATCGCGCCTTGTTCGAAGGCGCAGGCTTCGAGGTGGCAACCTACCCGTACTACGACGCGGTACGCCACGACGTCGATTTCGCGGCGATGCTGGGCGCCCTTCGTAGCGCAGCGCCGCGCACGATCGTCGTCCTGCATGCTTGCTGCCACAACCCGACCGGCTGCGACCTGACGCCGGCGCAGTGGAAGGACGTCGTGGCCGTGCTGGTCGAACGCCACCTGGTCCCTTTCCTCGATATGGCGTATCAGGGCTTCGGCGAGGGCATCGCCGCCGACGGGCTTGCCGTCGAGCTTTGCCTGGCGGCCGGCCTTGACTTCTTCGTCGCAACCAGCTTTTCCAAGAGCTTCTCGCTCTACGGCGAACGGGTCGGCGCGCTGTCCGTCGCCTGCGGCTCGGCCGACGCCGCGGGCCGGGTATTGAGCCAGCTCAAACGCGTGATCCGCACCAACTACTCGAATCCGCCGACGCACGGCGCCGCGGTGGTAGCGCACGTACTGTCGACACCGAGCCTGCGTACGATGTGGGAAGACGAGCTCGCCGGCATGCGCCTGCGCATCAAGACCATGCGGATCGCGCTGCAGCGCAAGCTGGAAGCGAGCGGCGCCCGGATCGAGACCGCCTTCATCACGCGGCAGCGCGGCATGTTCAGCTACTCGGGGCTGAACAAGTCGCAAATGCAGCGCCTGCGCAGCGAGTTCGGTATCTACGGTCTCGACTCCGGACGCATCTGCGTCGCCGCCCTGAACGAAAAGAACATCGATGCCGTCGTCGACGCCATCGTTCGTGTCACCTGAGGAACAAGATCCATGATGCTTTACGAATGGTACGAAGCGCAACGCGCACTCCTCAGCCCATTCTCGGAATTCGCGGGCGCCTCGTCGAAGCTCTACAACCATCCGTTGTCGCTGTTCGCGCATACGCCGCTGGCGCACCGGGTCTCGGCCGGCCTCGAGCTGATGCACCGCCTGGCCAAGGATTACGAGAAACCCGAGTTCAACATTCGCTCGGTCCAGGTCGAGGGCGTCGAGGTCGCCGTGCACGAGCAGGTTGCGATCGAAAAGCAGTTCTGCAGGCTGCTCCGCTTCAAGCGTTTTTCCGACGACCTGCCGACGCTTCAGCGCATCAAGGCGCAGCCGACCGTGCTCATCGTCGCGCCGCTCTCGGGCCACCACTCGACGCTGTTGCGCGAAACCGTGCGCGAGATGTTGAAGGACCACAAGGTCTACATCACAGATTGGACCGACGCGCGCATGGTCCCCATCAAAAAAGGCCCCTTTCACCTCGACGACTACGTCGCCTACGTGCAGGAGTTCGTCCGCCACATCGGCCCCGAAGTGAACGTGATCTCGGTCTGCCAACCCACCGTGCCGGTGCTCGCAGCCATCTCGCTGATGGCGACCAACGGCGAGCCGACACCGCGCACCATGACGATGATGGGCGGCCCGATCGACGCTCGCAAGAGCCCGACTTCGGTCAACAACCTGGCAACGAACAAGAGCCACGCCTGGTTCGAGAACAACGTCATCTTTCACGTGCCGATCAACTATCCCGGGGCCGGTCGCGCCGTCTACCCGGGCTTCCTGCAACACGCCGGCTTCATCGCCATGAACCCCGATCGGCACATGAAGTCGCATTACGACTATTTTCTCGACCTGATTCGTGGCGACGGCGAGAAGTCGGAATTCCACCGCGACTTCTACGATGAATACAACGCCGTGCTCGACATGCCGGCCGAGTACTACCTGGACACGATCAAGACGGTGTTCCAGGACTTCGCGCTGGTCAACGGCACCTGGAGGATCAAGGGCGAGCTGGTGCGGCCGCAGGACATCCGGACGACGGCGCTGTTGACGATCGAAGGCGAGCTCGACGACATCTCGGGTGCCGGCCAGACGCACGCCGCGCATGACATCTGCACCGGCGTTCCGACCAGCCGGCAATTCCACTACGACGCGCTCGGCGCCGGCCACTACGGCATCTTCTCCGGGCGCCGCTGGCGCGAAAAAGTCTATCCGCGTATCCGTGACTTCATTGCTTCCTACCAGGACAAGGTGTCTGTGAAGCCGGCGAAACGACCGACCCTGCGGATGCTCGGCACGTCGGACAACGGCGTCGGACCCACCGCAGGCAAACGGATCGCTGCCAGGGCCACGGCCGCGGCGAAGAAGCACTCGTCGAAAGCGGCAGCGCGCCGTCGCACCGTCGCCTGAATCCGTGGCCGAGATTGCGCTTGCCGACGCGCTGCTCGACGCCTTGCCGCAGACGCAATGCAGGCGCTGTGGCTACGCCGATTGCCGCGCCTACGCCGAAGCCATTGCCACTGGCGATGCCGCCGTCAATCGCTGTCCGCCGGGCGGAGCCGAAGGCGTGGCTCGACTGGCGCGCATCGCCGGCCATGCAGTGATCGCGCTCGACGCCGAGTGCGGCGCGGAGACGCCGCGCCTGCTGGCAGTCATCGACGAAGCCGCCTGCATCGGCTGCGCGCTTTGCCTGAAGGCCTGCCCGACCGATGCCATCGTCGGCGCCGCCAAGCATATGCACACCGTCATCGACGACGCCTGCACCGGTTGCGAGCTGTGCGTTCCGGTCTGCCCCGTCGACTGCATTTCCCTCGTCGGCGCCAGCGCCGATCGCACCGGCTGGGGCGCGTGGAGCGCCGCTCAGGCGGATGTGGCGCGGCACCGCTACGACCAGCATCGCGAGCGTTCCTGATCTTGAAGGATTCGTCGATCGTTCCGTTCTTCGCGACCTTGCGCGCGGCCAACCCCGAGCCGAGTACGGAGCTCGAATACGCGAGCATCTTCGAACTGCTTGCCGCCGTGCTGCTTTCGGCCCAGGCCACGGACCGCGGCGTCAACAAGGCGACGCGGCACCTTTTCGCGATCGCGCCGACGCCGCAGAAGATGCTCGACCTCGGCCTGCCCGCCCTCGAAGAGTCGATACGAACCATCGGGCTGTACCGGACCAAGGCGAAGAACCTGTTCGCAACCTGCCGCATCCTCGTCGAGGAACATGGCGGCCAGGTGCCGCGCACGCGCGAGGCACTCGAAGCGCTGCCGGGCGTCGGCCGCAAGACCGCCAACGTCGTCCTCAACAATGCGTTCGGCGAATCAACGCTTGCCGTCGACACTCACGTCTTTCGCGTCGCCAATCGCACCGGTCTGGCCATTGGCAAGACACCGCTCGAGGTCGAGACCGGCCTGCTGCGCCGCGTTCCGGAAGGATTCCTGCAGCACGCGCATCACTGGCTGATCCTGCATGGCCGCTACGTGTGTCTGGCGCGGCGGCCGCTCTGCGAGAGTTGTGCCGTGGCGCGCTGGTGCGATTCGGCGCCGGCCTTTCTTGCCGCCTTCGCGAAAACCTAGCGAAGGTGAACGGCGTCGCGCTCGCGCCGTACCTCGTCCAGCGCGTCGCACACTGCTTCGGCTCCATCGACGATTCGCGGGCCCTGACGGCTGATCGCGTCGCCGTTCAAGACGTAGAGCCAGCCGCCCTTCGTCGCAGAGAACAGGTGGCGGCGCCAGATCGCGAAGGCAGCGCCGGTGCGGTCGCGGCGCAGCAATTCGGTGGCGCCGCGTTCGTCGGCTGTGAGAATCGCTTCCGGGTCGGCGGCAACGACCGCTTCCGTCGACACCAGGGGAACCAGGGGCGCCAGGGCGGCGAAGACGTTGCGACCGCCGCAGAGCTCGATCACGTCGTTGACCATCTGCGCGTGATTGATCGTCATCAAGGGGCTCGACCAGACCTGATAGAAGACGCGCACCGGCGTCGCGTGCGCATGACGCTGGCGCAGCGAATCGAGCCGGCTGCGCAGCGCGTTCGCGGCGTTGCGCGCCACGGCCTCATGACCAAGCAGCGCACCGAGTCGCTCGACCGCACGCGGCACATCGTTGAGTCGTCGGGGCTCGAGTCGAAAGAGGCGAAGCCCCGCGCTTTCGAGTTGCTCGAGCTCGCGCATGGTGTTGCCGTGGCGCCAGACGATGACGAGATCCGGCTTGAGGGCGACGATGCGCTCGACGTCGAGCCGGGACGCATCGCCCACCCGCGGCAGCCGGCGCGCCGGCGGCGGATAGTTGCTCAGGGCGTCGGTCGCGACGACGGCGTCGCCGCCGCCGGCCGCGAAAACCAGCTCGGTCAGGCTCGGCGCCAGCGTGACGACTCGCGTCGCCGGCCGATCGAGCGCCAGAGTCCGGCCGGCATCGTCGATGGCGGTGATCGCCGCTGCGTTGGCGACGCAGGCGCTCGCCAGCGCCCAGGCCGCAATGCTTCGCGTGAGCCTACCCATGGTCGCGAGGCGCGCTCGCTCCGACCACGAAACGCCGTGTGCCGCGGAGGTCGATCGCTTCGATGGCGACGCCGAAGACCGAGGTCAGTCGATCAGCCGTCAGCATCTCGTCGCGCGGGCCCGCGGCCGCGCCGCCGCGACCGTCGAGCACGACGGCGTGGCTGGCCAGGTCCCACGCCAGATCGAGCGCATGCAGGCTGGCAACGACGGCGCCGCCCTGCTCTGCATGCCGGGCGAGGACGTCGACGAGCAGGCGTTGATGCGCCGGGTCGAGATGCGATGCCGGCTCGTCGAGGAGCAGCAGCGGCGCGCCTTGCAGCAGCGCCGTCGCGATCGCGACGCGTTGCCGCTCGCCGCCCGAGAGGCTGCGCACATCGGCGTCGGCAAGGCGCTGCAGGTCGAGGCGCTCGAGCGTCGCGGCGACCTCGGTGTCGTCATGCCGATCGATGCTCACGCGCCACGGCGATCCACGCTCGCGCGCCAGCGCCGCCGTCTCCGCCACTGTCGACGGAAACGGATCGGACCAGAACTGCGGGCTCCAGGCGCGACGGTCGGCCAGCGCATCGGCGCGCCAGGCCGCCAAAGGCGTCGACTCGATGTGAACGGCGCCGGCGGCGATCGGAAAGACGCCGGCGAGAGCCGCGAGCAACGACGATTTCCCCGAGCCGTTCGGTCCGATCACGATCCATCGCTGCCCCGCCGCGACGCGAAAATCCAGGCCCGCGAAAAGTCGGCGTGAGCCGGTCGCGCCGCCTGCAGTCAAGGCGAGACCGACGACGTCGAGATCGATCTTGTCGCGCCCAGGCGCCGCCTCTCGTTTCATGATCGAGTGTCGCGCGGCCGGCGCAGCAGCATGGCGATGAACGCCGGCACGCCGACCACCGCCGCCAGCACACCGACCGGCAACTGCAAGGGCGCGACGATGGTTCGCGCCACCGCGTCGACCAGCACGACGAAAGCGCCGCCGCCGAGCGCGCTGGCCGGCAGCAGCACGACCGCCGAGCGCACGCCCAGCAGGCGCAGCGCATGCGGCACGACCAGCCCGACAAAGCCGATCGCCCCGGCGGTCGCGACTGCGGCGCCGGTCGCGATCGCCGCGGCGACGATCACGACGACGCGCCGCCGCGCCACCGCCACGCCGAGGGTCGCGGCCCAGGCATCGCCGCGGGCCAGCCAATCGAGTTGGCGTGCGGTCGGCCACACAAGCGCCAGCGCGATGGCGAGCGCGATCCAGACGATCTCCCAGTGCGTGGCGCCGTTCAGGTCGCCGAGCAGCCAGAAGACCATGCCACGCAGTTGTCCTTCATCGGCCAGCGTGAGGATGAGCGAGACGACGGCCGAGCAGCCCGATCCGATCATCACGCCGACGAGCAGGAGCGAGGTCGACGCTTCGGCGCCGGCGCTCGAGACCGAGCCGGCCAGACGCCGCCCCATCAACGCGAACAGCAGCGTCGCAGCGAGAAAGGCGCCGGCCGCGGCGCCGAGCGCCACGCCCCACTCCGAGAGCGCGGCACCGCTCGCCGAGGTGAGCAGCATCGTGCCGAGCGCACCCACCGAAGCGCCGCCGGCGACGCCGAGAACATACGGATCAGCTAGCGCGTTGCGCGTGAGCAGTTGCATCAGCGCACCCGAGACCGCGAGCGCGGCGCCGGTGCCGAAACCGGCGAGCACCCGCGGCACGCGGATCTGCCAGAAGATGTCGGACGAGGCCGCCGCGATTCCCGTCGAGCCGGCCAGCACGCCGAGCCCGCACGCCACCAGCGCGACAAGCGCGGCGAAGAAGAGAGCGCGACGAGGCGGCATGCCGATGCGTCAAAGACCGCGGCCTTCGAAGCGAATCCCGAGCCAGGCCTGTCGACCGAGGCCTTGGTAGTCGCGCACCGGCTCGACGCGATGATCGAGCGCGTTGAGCAGCTTGGCCTCAAGCCGCCACTGCGGCGAAAAGCGCCAGCTCGCGTGCAGGTCGACCAGGGCGTAGCCGCCGAGCACGACGCCGCCGTCGGGCCGCGAGCCGATGTCGAGGATCGACCCGCCGAGGCTCCACGCGCCGATGGCATAGTCGGCGGCGAGCGTTTCCTGGTGCGCGGCGCGGCGCGCCAGGCGTATGCCGGTGTCGACATCGCGCGCATCGAGGAAGTCGACGGTTGCGTGCACGTCGAAGCCGCCCCAGCGCTGGCCGGCGGCCACGGTCGCGCCTTGCAGCCGCGCCCGCGAAGTATTGGCGGCACAACCGAAAAAGCCGGGCGGGCAATCGGTCCGGTTCGGATCGGGGTCGAAGCCGATCAGATTCCGGACGCGATTGCGATAGAACGTCGCCGAAGCGCTCGTCGCTGCCGATTGCCACGTCGCGCCGACCTCGACGCTGCGACCGTGCTCCGGCTGGATCGTCGCGATGCCGAAAAGCGGGAAGCAGCAGTCGTTGAAGGTCGGCGCCCGAAACGTGGTGCCGCCGAGCGCGCGCAGCTTCAGGCCCGGTATCACTTCGTAGCTCGCGCCGACGCGGCCGGTCGTATCGCTGCCATAGGCGGAATTGTCGTCGCGGCGCAGGTCCGCCTGCAGGCCGACCGCGGCAAGCTGGCCGGAATAGCCGAGCACGACCGCGTTGTTGCTGCGCTTCGGCTCGTCGACGAAGACATCGCCGCTGACGCTCTCGCGCAGGTGCTCGTAGGCGAGCACGACCTGCTGGCCCGGCGCCAGCGTCAAGGCGTTCTGCCAGGTCGCCTGATCGCGGTGCGTCGTGAAACGGGTCAGCGTGCCGCCGCCGCTGATCTCGTCGTCGAGATCGTGGGCGAGCTGCACCGTCGTCGTCCACAGGCTCGAGACGACACCGCGGTAGTCGATCGACGCGACCCGGGTCGTCAGCCGATTGCGGAAGTCGGGCGACGGATCGGGTTTGAACTCGGCATCGAAGTTGGCCGAGTCGTATTGCGCGTTCAGGTGCGTCTCGAGCAAGCTGACGCCGATGCGGTGGCCCGGCGCCGGCGTGTAGCCGAGGCGCAGGTTGCCGAAGTTGCGGGCGTAACCGTCTTCATCGGGATTGAAGAAGCCGGACTGGTCGTTCGGGCGAATCGCCGAGACGCCGCGGCTGCTCTCGCGGCCGACCGTCGTGGCGTAGTCGAACGCGCCTTGCGATCCGCTCACGCCCAGGTCGCCCTGCCGCGAGCGGTAGCCGCCGATCGCGACGTGGCCGGTGACGAGCGGGCTGCCGTCTCCTTTGCGCGTGAAGATCTGCACCACGCCGCCGACGCCGTCGGCGCCGT
>JBDTIO010000016.1:0-2647 GCA_039936375.1 Caldimonas sp.
CTGAAGCTGCTCTCCGAGAACCCCGAGCAGTACCGCGACGCCGCCGTCGCCGGCATCCGTCGCATGCTCGGACTCGGGGTCGGCGAGCCCGTCACTCCGGACCGGGTCGAGAGCGTGAAGATGGGCACGACGGTAGCGACCAACGCCTTGCTCGAGCGCAAGGGCGAGCCCACGCTGCTCGTCATCACCCGCGGGTTTCGCGATGCGTTGCGCATCGCCTACCAGGATCGGCCGCGCCTGTTCGAGCGGCACATCGTGCTGCCGGAGCTCCTGTATTCGCGGGTCATCGAGGCTGACGAGCGGGTCGGCGCGGATGGCGAAGGGATCCAACCGCTCGACGAGGCAAGGCTTCGCGCCGACCTCGACGACGCGTTCGCCTCCGGCCTGCGCAGCGTCGCCATCGTCTTCATGCATGGCTGGCGGTTCACCGCGCACGAGGCGGCCGCAGAGGCACTCGCCCGCGCGGCTGGATTCACGCAGGTCAGCGTGTCTCATCGCGTCAGCCCGCTGATGAAGCTCGTCGGCCGCGGCGACACAACGGTCGTCGATGCCTATCTCTCGCCGATCCTGCGTCGCTACGTCGACGAGGTGGCCGCCGAGATGCCCGGCGTGCGTCTCTACTTCATGCAGTCGTCGGGCGGCCTGGCCGAGGCGGGTGGCTTCCAGGGCAAGGATGCGATCCTTTCGGGGCCGGCGGGCGGCATCGTCGGCATGGTGCGAACGGCCGAGCTCGGCTTCGACGACGAGACGGGGCTCAAGGTCATCGGCTTCGACATGGGCGGCACGTCCACCGACGTCAGCCACTACGCCGGCGAGTTCGAACGCGCCTTCGAGACGCGCGTCGCCGGCGTGCGCGTGCGCGCACCGATGATGGCGATCCACACGGTTGCCGCCGGCGGCGGCTCGATCCTGGCATTCGATGGCGCCCGCTTTCGCGTCGGCCCGCAGAGTGCCGGCGCGAACCCGGGGCCGTCGTCGTATCGGCGCGGCGGGCCGCTGACGGTGACCGACGCGAACATCGCCGTCGGCAAGATCCAGCCGGCCTTCTTCCCGAAGGTGTTCGGCGCGCGCGGCGACGAGCCGCTCGATGGCGAGGTCGTCGCCGCGCGCTTTGCCGCGCTTGCCGCCGAGATCGAGCGCGCGACGGGCACGGCGCGCTCGCCGGAGCAGGTGGCCGATGGTTTCATCGACATCGCCGTCGGCAGCATGGCCAACGCCATCAAGAAGATCTCGGTGGCGCGCGGCTACGACGTGACGCGCTACACCTTGCAATGCTTCGGCGGCGCTGGCGGCCAGCACGCCTGCCGTGTTGCCGATGCGCTCGGCATGTCGCGCGTGTTCGTGCATCCGCTGGCCGGCGTGCTCTCGGCCTATGGCATGGGCCTGGCCAACCAGACTGCGATGCGCCAGGCGGCGATTGAGCAGCCGCTCGCCGATGCCGGCGCGGCGATGTCGGCGCGCCTCGACCTGCTGGCGGCCGATGCCGCGGCCGAGCTCGAGCGCCAGGGCGTAGCCGCCGATCACATCGCCGTGCATCGTCGCGTTCATGTGCGCTACGAAGGCACCGATTCCGCGCTCGTCGTCCCGTCCGGCGATGCCGCGACATTGCAAGCGTCGTTCGAAGCTGCCTACAGGCAGCGCTTCGCCTTCCTCATGGTCGAGCGCCGCCTCGTCGTCGAGGCGGTGTCGGTGGAAGCAATCGGCGCCGGCGAAGCGCCGCACGAGGCGCGCCATGCGCTTACCACCCACGGTGCCGCCCCGGAAACCGCGCGCGTGCGCATCTTCAGCGAGGGACACTGGCACGACGCGGCGCTGGTCGAGCGCGGCGACGCGCGGCCGGGCCACGTGATCGACGGACCGGCCATCGTCGCCGAGCGCAACGCCACGACGGTCGTCGAGCCCGGCTGGCGCGCCCGCATCACGGCGCTCGATCACCTCGTGCTCGAACGCGTCGTGCCGCGAGAGGCGCGGCGCGCGATCGGCACGACCGTCGACCCGGTGCTGCTCGAGGTCTTCAACAACCTCTTCATGAACATCGCCGAGCAGATGGGACTGCAGCTGCAGAACACGGCGTACTCGGTCAACATCAAGGAGCGGCTCGACTTCTCGTGCGCGCTGTTCGATGCCGAGGGCAACCTCATCGCCAACGCACCGCACATGCCGGTGCACCTCGGCTCGATGAGCGAATCGATCAAGACCGTGCTGTCGCGCAATGCCGGGCGAATGCGCCCGGGCGACGTCTACGTGCTGAACGACCCGTATCACGGCGGCACGCACCTGCCCGACGTGACAGTCGTGACGCCGGTCTACCTCGAAGGCGACGCGAGCGAGCGGCCGACCTTCTATGTCGGCTCGCGTGGTCACCACGCCGACATCGGTGGCACGACGCCGGGATCGATGCCGCCTTTTTCCACGCGCATCGATGAAGAGGGCGTGCAGATCGACAACGTCAAGCTATGCGAAGCCGGTCGCTTCCTCGAGGCAGAGATGCGCGCCTTGCTGCAGAGCGGCGAGTACCCATCACGCAACCCCGAGCAGAACCTCGCCGATCTGAAGGCGCAGGTCGCGGCGAACGAAAAGGGCGTCCGCGAGCTGCATGCGATGGTCGCGCAATACGGGCTCGACGTCGTGCAGAGCTACATGCGCC
>JBDTIO010000017.1:0-4746 GCA_039936375.1 Caldimonas sp.
CGTCCCTCGAGCCCGGCAGCACGTGGGGCGACATGCTCATGCTCTCCTGGCCTCCGGCGATGCCGATGTCGTAGTCACCGTCGCGGATCGCCTGCGCCGCCAGCATCACGGCCTTCAACCCCGAGCCGCAGACGGCGTTGATCGTCAAGCCGGGCACGCTCTGCGGCAGGCCGCTCTTGATCACCGACTGGCGCGCCGGGTTCTGGCCGGAGCCGCCGGTCAGCACCTGGCCGAGGATGACCTCGCCGATCTGGTCTCCGGCGAGTCGGGCCCGCCGCAGCAGGTCGACGATGACGGCGGCGCCGAGCTCGGGTGCGGGAATCTTGGCGAGGGCGCCGCCGAATTTGCCGACCGCGGTGCGGGCGGCGGCGACGATGACGATGTCGTTCATGACGAGCTCCTATATTCAAAACGAAACGGTGCGGACGCGAGCGCTGCTCACGCCTTCTCTTTGACGTACCGGCCAGGCGCCGGCTCGATCGGTCTGTATTGGCGGTTGCCGGCCGCTTTCGGCGCCGCGATCTGCTTGCCGCCGAAGGGGCGAAGCCACGCGTACCAGTCGCTCCACCAGCTGCCGGCGTGCTCGTCGGCCTTGGCAAACCACTCATCGGCCGCGGCCGGCAAGGCCGCGCTCTTGCCGATCCAGTGGCTGCGTCTTTTCTTCAGCGGCGGATTGATGACGCCGGCGATGTGCCCGGAAGCGCCCAGGACGAAGCGGCGCTTGCCCGTCAGCACGTGGGTGCTGCGATAAGCACCTTGCCACGGCACGATATGGTCTTCTCGCGAGGCGTAGATGTAGGCCGGTGCGGCGACCGCGCCGAGGTCGAGCTTTTCACCGCATACCGTCAACGCGCCCGGCTCGACCAGCTTGTTCTCGAGGTAGGTGTTGCGCAGATACCAGCAGTACATGGGGCCCGGTAGATTGGTGCCGTCGCTATTCCAGTAGAGCAGGTCGAACGGCGGCGGCGATTCGCCTTTCAGGTAGTTGGCGACGACATAGTTCCAGACCAGCTCGTTCGGGCGCAGAAAGCTGAAGGTCGTCGCCAGCTCCTGGCCTTTCAGCAGGCTGCCGCCGCCGGCGCTCTCGGCGCCGAGCGTCATCTCGCGAAGTCGAACCGACGATTCGTCGATGAAGATGTCGAGCACGCCGGTGTTGCTGAAATCGAGGAAGGTGGTGAGCAGGGTGACGCTGGCCGCCGGCTGCTCGCCGCGCGCGGCTAGGACGGCGAGCGCGATCGCGAGAATCGTGCCGCCGATGCAAAAGCCCAGGGTGTTGATCTGCTCGGCGCCGGTGATCTCCTGCACCAGCGCAATGGCGCGGATCGCCGCGTTCTCGATGTAGTCGTCCCAGCTGCGCTGGGCGATGTCTTCCTTGGCATTCTTCCAGCTGAGAACGAAAACGCGATGACCCTCGGCGACGGTGTGCCGGATCAGCGAATTTTCGGGCTGCAGGTCGAGGATGTAGAACTTGTTGATGCAGGGCGGCACGAACAGGATGGGCCGCTCGAAAATCTTCGCCGTCAGCGGCTTGTATTCCAGCAATTGGAACAGCTCGTTCTCGAAGACCACAGCACCCGGGCTGGTCGCGACATTGCGGCCGACCTCGAACGCGCTTTCATCGGTCTGCGAGAGGTGGCCGCGCTGCACGTCGTTCCAGAGCTGGCGCAGGCCTTGGCCGATGCTCTCGCCCTGGGTCTCAATCGCCTTCTTCTGCGCTTCCGGATTGAGCGCGAGATAGTTGCTTGGCGAGGTGGCGTCGATCCACTGCAGCACCGAGAACCGGACCCGCGCCTTCGTTTTCTCGTCGCCCTGCATGGCGTCGGCCATGCCAAGCAGCGTGCGGGCGTTGAGCAGGTACATCTCGGAGGAGAACGAGCTGCCCGGGTTGGCGGACCATTCGCTGGCGGCGAAGCGCCGATCGGTCGACTTGACGACGGCGCCGTCATGCGGCTGCAGGACGCCATTCCACAGCGTCATCGCGTCGGCGAGGTACCGGCTTTGCAGCGTCGCCAGGGCGTCGGCCGGCACGGCCAGACTGCTGAGCGACTTCCATGCGGCGGCCACCGCTGCGCTTGGGTCGGCCGGGCCGATCGCGTGCTTCGACTTCATGGACCGATTATCGTGGCGTCAGCAAAAGCCGGCTCGTGGGAACGCATGTATTTGATGGCCATCGCCTGGATCTACGTCGTCGTGCTGATGGCGCTCGCCGAGGGTTTTTCCGATGGCGGCAGCTGGCTCGGCGCGGCGATCACGTTTCTGCTCTACGGCGCCCTGCCCCTCGGGATCGCCCTCTACCTCTTCGCGACCCCGGCGCGGCGCAGCGCCCGTCGCCGCGCCGCGATGTCAGCGGCTTCCGTCGCGGCGAATCCAGACGGCGGCGGCCATGCGGCCGGTGACGCCGTCGCGGCGGAACGAGAAGAACCGTGAGGCATCCTCGACAGTGCACCAGTCACCACCGTCGATCCGGGTAAGACCGGCACGAATCAGCCGATCGCGCGCCAGGCCGGGCAGATCGGCAAGCCACTTGCCTGGACGAATCGATCTGAAGGTCTCGCTGTCGACGGTCAGAGGCGCCGCGCCGAAGGCTTCGAGCACGTCGGCGCCGACCTCGAAGCGACGCGGGCCGATGCAGGCGCCGAGCCAGGCTTCCAACTGGCCCGGCGCGCAACCGGCGGCCGTGCAAACGGCTTCGACCGTCGCTTCGAGCACGCCCGCCGCCAGGCCACGCCAGCCGGCGTGCGCGGCGCCGACGGCGCGGCCATCGGGCGCAGCGAAAAGAACCGGCAGGCAATCGGCAGCCTGCACCGTGCAGGCGATGCCGGGCTCGGTCGTCACGCTGGCGTCGGCCTCGTGCGGCGCCGCGCTCGAAGCCGCATCTTGTGCGCCGATGCGCACCACGCGCCGCCCGTGCACCTGGCGAAGAAAAACCGGCGCCGCTCCGCAGGCCGCGGCGAAGTGGGCACGATTGGCCGCCACGTGGGCGGCGACGTCGCCGACCGCCGTGCCGACGTTCATCGACGCGTACGGCGCTTCGCTTTCGCCGCCTTGGCGTGTCGTCATCAATGCGCCGACGGCACGGCTCGCCCAGCGCGGAACGAGCCCGTTCGACGCGATCACGTCGCGTCGGGGCAGGCCGAGGCCTGGGTCGACGAGAACGCCGGCTCGGCCATGCAGTTTTGGAATACGCGCATCACCGTCGGCACATGATCGAGCCGGCACGCCATGCGCTGGGCATTGAAGATCTGCGGCACCAGCACGCAGTCGGCGAGGCCCGGCGCATCGCCGTGGCAGAAGCGACCGGT
The DNA here is from genome assembly GCA_039936375.1 of Caldimonas sp. Classification (GTDB taxonomy): domain Bacteria; phylum Pseudomonadota; class Gammaproteobacteria; order Burkholderiales; family Burkholderiaceae_C; genus Schlegelella_A. The sequence goes on from JBDTIO010000017.1 coordinate 3,303, forward strand.
CGAGGCGCTGCCGGCCAAGCCGCGCTCGACCACCTCGAGGCCGGCCTCGACCCAATGCCGGTACCAGCGGTTCTTGTCGTCCTCGGAGACACCCATCTCCTTGACGAGGTAGCGCAGCACACGCAGATTGTCGAGCGGGTGGATTTCGCAGGCCATGTCGAGCGCGAGGGCACGGACGCGCGCGCGGCCGAGCGGGTCCTTCGGTAGCAAGGGCGGCTCCGGGTGGGTTTCCTCGAGGTACTCGATGATGGCGACCGACTGTGTCAGCACGCTCTCGCCGACGCCGTCGTCATTGCCGATGACGAGCGCCGGCACCAGCTGCGAAGGCGCGAGGGCGTGAAAGGCGTCGCTCAGCTGCTCGTTCTTGACGAGATGGACGGCGACGTACTCGAAGGCGAGGCCTTTCAGGGCCAGCGCGATGCGGACGCGATACGACGCCGAGGAGCGGAAGTAGCTGTAGAGCCGCATCGCGTGCACGCCGACGTCAGCGGGCGACGATCTGCACCTGCAGGCCGCCGACGCCGTCGATGTGCGCCTTCAAGGTATCGCCCGCCTCCACCGCCGCGACGCCTTCGGGCGTGCCGCTGAAGATGAGATCGCCCGGCGCCAGCTCCCACGCCGCCGACAGGTGCTCGATGATCTCGGCGATGCTCCAGATCAGCTTGCCGATCGTGCTCTGCTGGCGCACGGTGCCGTTGACTTCGAGCGAGATCTTCGTGTCGGACCCGACCTTGCACTCCGCGGCACGGCGGACCGGCCCGATCGGCGCCGAGTGGTCGAAGCCCTTGCCGATGTCCCAGGGCCGGCCGAGCTTCTTGGCCTCGCCTTGCAGGTCGCGCCGCGTCATGTCGAGGCCGACGGCGTAGCCCCAGATGTGCTTCATCGCGTCGGCGGCCTTGATGTCGCTCCCGCCGGTGCCGATGGCGACGACGAGCTCGACCTCGTGATGCAGGCTTTTCGTCAGGCTCGGATAGGTCATGCGGCCGGCCTGGCCTTCGGCGACGAAGAGCACGGCGTCCGCCGGCTTGAGGAAGAAGAATGGCGGCTCGCGTCCGGTGAACCCCATCTCCTTGGCGTGCTCGACGTAGTTGCGGCCGACGCAATAGATGCGATGCACCGGAAAGCTCTCGCCGGCAGTGCCGGCCACAGGAACGCTCGCGATCGCGGGCGGGGCAAAGACGTGGCTCATCGTGGATCCGTTTCAGGACGCGCCGCGACGCCGGCGCGATGTCCGCACGATGATGCCACGCGCAGCGCGCCACTACACTTGCGCGAATGTTCATGCCCAAGAGCATCAAACACTGCCGGGCCTGCGGCGGCAAGGTGGTCTACGAGACGCCGGCCGACGACAACCGCGACCGCGCCACCTGCACCGTCTGCGGCACAATCCAATACGAAAACCCGCTCAACGTCGTCGGCACCCTGCCGGTCTGGGAAGAGCAGG
>JBDTIO010000018.1:0-3471 GCA_039936375.1 Caldimonas sp.
GCGCAGCGGCAGGTGAATGCGCTCCGGAAACTGTCCTTCCCTGCCGGAGATCGCCGTGAAGGCTTTGGACGCTACGGTGATGGCTTCGGGCATGGGAAGCAACCGCGCGATTTCGGCAGCCGAGACGACCTTGGCCGCAATCACGTGCATGAGGGGGCCGCCCTGCGGGCGGGGAAAGCTTTCAATATGCCGCGTCCCGACGCATACTCTGAGCGTTTAGTTGGTGGCAACGCTTTCACGCAAGAAATGTTCAGCAGTATATGGTTCGCCTCGGTGAGTGCAGATCGCCGAGGCATCGAATGCACTACGTCTTGTGCCGCGTGTTTATTAAATTCCACTACTGGAGAATGAAATGTCGTTAAGCCCTTTTCTTAAGATCGTGCTGGTGCCGGCCCTTGCGTTCTGGACCCACTCGGCGATGGCCGTTGAGCCGATCAAGATCGGTGCTATCTATCCGCTTTCAGGACCAGTGGCTAAGTCGGGCGAGGACACGTTGAACGGCATTCGCCTAGCAGTTGAGATCGTCAATAGTCACATTCCAGGATTACCGTTGCCATTCGCGTCCGGTGAAGGGTTACCGAAACTTGGCAATGCAAAGATCGAGTTGATTGCGGCAGACCATCAGGGCTCACCCGAGATCGGCGCCGCCGAAGCGGAGCGGCTGATTGTGCAGGATAAGGTGGTCGCCTTAATCGGCGCCTTTCACAGTTCGGTCGCGGCGACGTCGAGCCAAGTCGCAGAACGGCTGGGCGTACCGTATATCTCCGGCGAGTCCGAGGCCACCAACCTGACTGGTCGCGGTTTCAAATGGTTCTTCCGCACGACGCCGACGACACACACCCAAGTCAACGATTTCTTTCAGTTCCTGCGCGACCATAACAAGGGATCGTCGAACCCGGTTCGCACCTTTGCCGTGGTGAACGAGAACACGCTATGGGGTAAGGAGTTCGCGCAGTCGGTGCACAGCTATGCCGCCGAGTTCCCGGAATTTAAGGACGTGATAGACATCACCTACCAGCAGGGAACCCCTGATGTCACCAGCGAAGTGCAACGACTCATCGCTGCAAAGCCGGACGTGGTGATGCAGGCGTCGTACGACGCCGAGGCGATCCTGTTCGCGCGAACCTACAAGCAGTACAACTTCGTGCCGCAGGGAATCATGGCGATCGGCGCCGCTTTTGGCTCGAGCGCGTTTCGCAATGCCCTCGGCACGGACGCCAACTACTTTCTCATCCGAGACCACTGGTCACGGGATCTCGGCGCCAAGATGCCGGTGGTGGCGCAAGTCGCGAAGATGTATCACGACCGTTATGGCCGCGACATGGATGGAACTGCGGCGCGAGCGTTCACGGCGATGATGACATTGGCTGACGCCATCAACCGCGCGGGCTCGACCGATCCAGCGAAGATCCGTGACGCACTCGTCGCGACGAATCTTCCTGCTGACAAACTCATCATGCCGTGGGCCGGCGTGAAATTCGACGCAACCGGGCAGAACACGCTAACCAGCGCCATCTTCATTCAACTTCAGAACGGCGAGCCGAGGATCGTCTGGCCCGCCGACAAAGCGACTTCGAAGCTGGTGTGGCCCCGCCCACCGTGGCAAAAATGACGGTGGAAGGTCCTGCGGATACGGGATTCCGAGCTACTGCCGAAGGTGTCTGAACAGTTGCTGCTGCAGCTCCTCCTGAGCGGACTCGGGATGGGCTTCATCTTCGCGCTGATCGCGATCGGCCTGACGCTGATCTACGGCGTGATGGACGTGGTGAATTTCGCCCATGGCGAATTCTTGATGATCGCGATGTACGCGAGCTATCTGAGTTACCACACCTGGGGATTTGATCCACTCGTGACGTTGCCGTTCATCGCGGTGGCGATGTTCATCTTCGGGGCCTTCATCTATTTCGTGCTGATCCGACGGGTCATAGGAGCGAAGCTGAACGCGCAGATCTTCGCCACGTTCGGCCTGATGGTGTTCCTTCAGGCGCTCGCTCAGTTCGTGATGGGCGCCGACTACTTTTCGATTCCGAACAGCGCGCTGGCCGGGGTCGTGAACATCGGCAGCGTGATGCTGCCTCGGCCGCAGCTCGCCGCCATCGTCGGCACATCGATCGCGACGGCACTCCTTTACTGGCTCGTCTTTCGCACCCGGACCGGACGCACATTGAGAGCAGCGGCGCAAGATCGCCAAGCGGCGACTACGCTGGGCATCAATGTCGACCTGATGTACGCGCTGGCATGGGGAATCGGCGCGGCTTGCGCCGGCATCGCCGGCTCGCTGCTGTCGAACTTCTATCCGGTGTTCCCCCGCGTCGGCACTGTCTTCGTGCTGGTCGCGTACGTGGTTGTGGCCTTGGGCGGCTTCGGTTCCATTCACGGCGCGCTGGTTGCGGGCATCGTCATTGGCCTGCTCCAGGTCTTCGCCGGATTCTTCATCAGCTCCGAACTGAAGTTCGTGCCGGTGTACCTGCTCTATCTGGTCGTGGTTCTGCTCCGGCCGCGTGGCCTGCTCGGACGGGCCTAGGCGGCGGGATGTCGCGCGGACGACGGATTACGCTCGGGGTCGGGCTAGCGCTGCTGCTGGCCGCCCTCCTCGTGGCGCCGGCTGGTCTGGATCAGCGCCCCTTCGAGCTGCGCCTACTGACGCTGCTGTTCCTCTATGCGCTGCTCGCTCATGGCTGGAACATTCTCGGCGGCTACGCCGGTCAGACGTCGATCGGACACGGACTCTTCTTCGGCGTCGGTGCGTACGTGTCGACCTTGCTCGCGATCAAGCTCGGCATCAATCCCTGGCTCGGCATGGTCGCAGCCGGACTGGCTGCTGCCGCGCTCGGTGTGCTGATCAGCATCCCGTGCTTTCGCCTTCGCGGCCACTACTTCGTGATCGCCACGCTAGTCGTCGCGGAGTCGGCTCAACAACTCGTCACCAGTTGGGACTGGGTCGGCGGTGCGATGGGCCTGCAGCTACCGACCGCGGCAGAAGGTCTGCGTCATTTCCAGTTTAACCGCGACAAGACCGGGTACTACTACATCGCGCTCGCGATGCTCGTCATTGTGACGACCGCGGTCTGGCTGATGCAGCGCTCGCGTTTCGGCTTCATTTTGAGGGCCATTCGCGACGACGAAGAAGCGGCCCGCAGCCTGGGCTTCACGACCCTGCACTACAAGCTCATCGCCATGGCGCTGAGCGCCGGCCTGGTCGGCGTCTGCGGCGTCTTCTACGCACAGTACGTCCTCTATATTGACCCGGCCAGCGTGCTGTCGCTGTCGTGGTCGATCCTGATGGCGCTGATCGTCATTCTCGGCGGCGCGGGCACGGTCGCCGGCCCGATCGTCGGAGCAGCCATCCTCGTGCCGCTGTCCGAATACTCGCGCGTGATGTTCTCCGGCAGCGGCCGCAATGTCGACCTACTGATCTACGGCATGATGATCATGATCATCGCGGTCTGCCGTCCGGACGGCTTGATGAGC